>NZ_PJBS01000239.1 GCF_002836055.1 Psychroflexus sp. MES1-P1E | reverse complement strand
TGAGAAGGGAAAATAACATTTCTACAGAAATATTTTTCTATTCTGCTAAACAAGATTTAGGAGTTGACACTAAGTTAATTAATAACAATAGAGTTACTTTCTATACTCTAACTGGTAACAGTTATAGAGATTTACGTAGTGAAATTAAAAACTTAATTGACTTAACATTACGCAAATTCAACCACATTGTGGCAATGAGAGGTATGATTATGCACGAAACAAGTAATCTGGATGAAAAATCTCTTGAGATTGTAAATGAATATTTCGAGAAAAAAAGTGATGAAGATATTAGTAATGCCTTATTTGATGAAATAATATCATTCCATAAAGAGAAATTAGGTAAAGCAGAAAAGTATAAGAAGAATTCAAGGTTAGAAAAAATTATTGGAGATCCGGTAGCATTTTCTGCAACTCAAAGAGCTAATACTTTGTCCAATATTATTGACAAAGAAGGTCTTGTAAATTTTATTGCAGATTACAAGAAAGAAATCCTGTTGGTTAGAAATCAATTTGCTCACGCAATATTAGACGAAGAGAAACAGGTTTTTCGTACCAAAGGTGGTGAAGAATTCAATGAAAATCTTTGTAAAAAAATAAGAAAAGATATTAATATACATATTGATAACATTAATAATTTAAGCTCACAACTGAAAGCCAACGCATAAAGCCATACACATTTGCAATTCGCACAAGCCAACGCAACGCCAAAAATTGCAAAAGAGTATGTCTTTGCCAACGCTAGCAAGTTTGAGGAAAGAAAGCCAGCCAGGTAACAATGTATATAAAAAATAGGCGAAATTGCAATAAAATCAAGGCTTTGGGCTAGTATCAAAGTTTGTGCTTAGCCGAAAGTTTAGTGCTTCTTTACCGCCTACTTTTCATATACTAAACGGTGTAAAATATTAAATCCAACAAATGAAAAAGTCATTTTTATTATTATCAATATTTAATACACTATTTTGTTTCTCTCAAAGCTTAACATACCTGAAAACCACTTTGGAATTGATGAAAATCATTCATTAATAGTTTCTCATATTGAGAATTATAATGACACTTCTGATTTCGATGAAATAATTATTACCTTGAATCAAAAGGATTATTCTTTCAATTCAATACCCGTTGGCTTAGAATATTCAAATTCCTATTTAATTACCGATACAGACACTTCAAATCAATACACATTATATTTTACTCAGTTACCTATTATTTCAGTAGAACCTACTACTACTATTGTCGACGAACCAAAAGTTCTAGCCAATTTTATATATTCTGATGATGAACAAGTATTGATTTCAAATATTGGAATAGAAATACGAGGCGGTAGTTCTCAAGCCTTTCCTAAAAAGACCTATGATTTAGAATTTTGGGAAGATGATTTTGGAGACGAAAATATTAATGTACACTTTGGAGACTTAAGATCCGATGACGATTGGATTTTAGATGCTTTATATAACGAACCATTAAGATTGAGAAGTTATATAGCAAACAAATTATGGCTTGAAATACATACACCTTACTACCTAGATGAAGAACCTGAAGCTAAATCAGGAGCAAATGTTAAGTATGTAGAAATGTTTTTAAATGGCCAATATAATGGTCTTTACAATCTTTCAGAACAAGTTGACAAAAAACAATTAAAGCTTAAAAGCTTTAATGATAATATTAGAGGTGAACTTTACAAAGGAATTACTTGGGGAGCATCTACTTTTACTGAATTGCCCAATTATGATAATGAAAGTAGAGAATGGAGTGGCTACGAATTTAAATATCCTAAGGAAGATGAAATAACAGATTGGGCTAATGTATATCAATTTACTGATTTTGTAATGAATGCCTCAGATATAGATTTTACTAATGGTATATGGAGCAAATTTGATGTTAGTAATTACTCCGACTATTTTATATTTCTAAATCTACTTAGAGCAACGGATAATACAGGTAAAAATATTTATCTAGCAAAATATACTACTGATGAACACTATTTTCATGCACCCTGGGATTTAGATGGCTGTTTTGGAACAATATGGAATGGAACAAATGAAAATATCACTAATGACATTTTAAGTAATGGGTTTATTAGTAGAGTAATAGACATAAATCCTAATAACATATCGTCTAGTATTGCTAATAAGTGGTTTAGCTTTAGAAACACTATTCTTAGTAATGCTGCTTTATCAGATTCTATTCTAGATGAGTATAATTTTCTACAAAACAACAAAGTTTATGAAAGAGAAGCTTTAGTGTATCCAAACTACCCCTTTAATCAAGAAGACTTGTCATATATTTTAACTTGGTTAGAAAACAGATTAGCTTATCTAGATACTTACTTTGAAAATGATTTATCAATCGGTGATAACATTTCAGCAATAAAAACCAATCTTATCTATCCCAATCCAGCGAAAGATAGAATTTATATAACTAACTCAAGTTCGTTAATCGGAAAAGAGTTTAGGGTTTATAATAACTTAGGTCAATTAACGAGTAG
>NZ_PJBS01000238.1 GCF_002836055.1 Psychroflexus sp. MES1-P1E | reverse complement strand
AGTTTATGAGCGAATAATAGCAAAAGGTAAGAGTAAAAAATTAGCATTAATAGCGGTATGTAATAAGCTATTAAAACAAGCCTTTGCAATTGCTAAATCAGGATTATTTATGAGGATACCTATAGAAGTACTTTAGTGAAAAGTTAATGCATTTTTACTTGTTTTTTACCACAGTACTTTGTTGGCATTTCGTTGTTTTTTAAAGTTTTTATTTGTTCTGTTTGATTCAGTTTCTCGATTTACTAGAGCTTCTTTTTTTAAATAAAAACCTCAAATCTTGATAGGTTTAGATTCGTTTGAATTATGAGCGTAAGCATCAGTTTGACTTTGCAAATCATAATTTAATAAACTTTTTGTTGTTTTGATTGATTCCGTTTGAAACACTTATTATGTATAAACCTTTTGATAAGTCTGCTACACTTATTTGATTTTTGTTGTCAGCTGATTTCACCTTTTTTCCTAAAGCACTAAAAATTGAAATTTTTAGTGCTTTTACGTCACTTTTTATAAATAAGATATTATTTGTAGGGTTTGGGTATATGGAAAAAGAAGGGCTTTCAGACTGAACAGGCACACTTAAAGAACTACAATCAAAACCTGCATCTATAATGGTCCAACCAAAGTTGTCAATTATGTTTTGCCTTGCTGTTTGACTATTACAGTAATTAATTCCAGAAGCACCAAGCGTTACATTTTGTTGAAGGCTTAAAGTAGACCAGTCTATTAGGAGAGCATCATAGTTTTCAGTAGACAAACTAGTATCGTCAAATATAAAATCCATGTTGGTTACTTCACTTACATCCCAAGAACTTATGTTTTGGTTAAACGAGGATGCTTGAGAAAACATTTCTTTCATTATAGTTACATTACTCACATTCCAAAGACTTATGTCTTGATTAAACGAAGTCGCCACAGCAAACATTAAAAACATGTTATTAACATTACTCACATTCCAATCACCTATGTCTTGATTAAACGAAGTCGCCCCAACAAACAAATAAGACATGTCTATTACGTTACTTACGTTCCAAGAACCAATATTTTGGTTAAAAGAAGACGCCCCTGTAAACATATAAAACATGTTTGTCACGTTATCAACGTTCCATGCACTAATATCTGCATTAAAACTAGTTCTACCTGCAAAAGCCTCAGACATATTGGTTACTTGACTCACATCCCAACTGGGCATTGCACCATACTCGCTGCTAGTACATAAACCGTCAATTGAATTGGTATTTAAACACGTATTTATAGCCGTTTGAAAGTTAGCATCAGTTATTGGGGTTTGGGAATAAGCCAATATGCAAACAAAATAAATAAGTAATGTAATTTTTTTCATAGTATAATTTTAGGATAAATAAAACTTAGTTTTATTTCGGGTTTTATGTTGATAATTTACTAACAAGTCTCATTTATTACGTTTTTTTGTCAATGAATGCCAACGGGAAGTGTATCTTTCAGTGGCGACCAAAGAAGCGATGCACTTCGTTTTTCAGTCGTAAAGTTAGAAAATAAATCCCAAACCATTTGTTTCAGCTCCCAAACCTCGCCATTGAAGATACATATTGTTGGCTGTAGTATTTATATTTTTTCAGAAAGTTCTTTTGGTAATATTTTATCTAAAATCGCTTTTTGTTTTTTCTCAAGCACTAAAAATTTCCAATCAGTTTCACCATTTTTTGAAATTCCATAAACATCTTTTTGGGATTGGATTTCAAAAAATTCAGTTTTCTCATTATATACTACATTTTGTGAACCAAAATTTTGTTCTAGTGACATTTTTGCAAGATTTATTCTCATTGTCTTTTCGTCCTCTGATTCACTTTCTTGACCATAAATTTTCATATTTATTTGATTTGAATAAGTCAGTAACGAATAATATTTATTTTCAATTTTTTGAGAATCGTTAATTGTTAAAATCTTTGGATTTATAATTTCAAATTCCATTTCAGGATTGTTGAATCCCTGCTCCATTATTTTTATCCACTGCGACTTTGGTACAATTTCAAATAATTCAGGTGTCATGTATTCCATTGATTTCTCAAATTCCATGTTCACAATAGAATTTATGTATTCAGTGAATTCAGATTCTATGTTTTTTTTGTAGTCTTGAGATATTCCGAATGTTGAGATGGTCAGAGATAATAGTATAAGTAACTTTTTCTTAATATTCATTTGTATTAATTTTTGTTTGTGTCATATTACAGCCAACGTTTATGTGTAAGGAACGTTGCGTGTTTGAGTGCGAGGATTTTCCGAAGGAAAATCAGATGCTAGCAAACAAAGCAACGACCAAACGGTTGAACTAAAATAAGCAATGTTTTTTACACGGTGTTGGCACACGTTTTTTTTATTTTCCAAATATTTTCAAAAGTCGTTTTGCGTTTTTGTCAGGTACAACATTTCCATATTTTAAATTCAGAAGATTTTGTCTTAAAAGTTCAAAATCAGATTCCGACCACTTATTAGCCAGTCGAAGACTTTTTAA
>NZ_PJBS01000237.1 GCF_002836055.1 Psychroflexus sp. MES1-P1E | reverse complement strand
ATACGAAAGATCGTTAATGAACTCAATGGAAACACTAAGACAACAAAGACTTTCATTCAAGAAAAAAAGAGAAGATGAATTAAATACCGTTTATGAATTCGAAAATGATGAAAATTTTACACTGATTATTGGATATACAAACGGTGGATTTCCATACGGACTGTCTCACGAAGAATAAAGTACGACGGCACAACAATGGCTATAATTAATACGGGTTTAATGCTTAGCCCAAAGTTCAAAGCCTTTAACGAAGTCAGCCAAATCTTTTGATTTGGCTTTAGAAATGAAAAGATAAAACAAAATAAAAAGATTTGGCTAAGTGCTTAATCGAAAGTTCACTACTTTTAATTCCCGTACTAACCATAGCCGAGTCGTTAGCCACAAGCTGAAAAAAAATACCGAATGAAAAGAAAAGAAAGAGGTTCAGAATGGAGATTGTGGGATTTACATATTCATACACCTGAATCAATCTGTCAAGACTACAAGAACACGCCTGAAAATTGGGAGAAATTCATTAGTTGTTTGGAAAATCTACCAGAAGAAGTTAAAGTTGTTGGTATTACTGATTATTATTTCATTGATGGCTATGAAAAGGTAATGTCATATAAAAACAGTGGCAGACTCAAAAACCTTGATAAAATATTACCTATTTTAGAATTTAGAATTGACACCTTTGGGAGTGGAAACCAAAATAATCTGCAAAAAATAAACTTGCATATTTTGTTTGATGTAGACGAATCAAAACTCGCAAGTGAGATTACTAAAATCCGAGAAGAGTTTATAGATAACATTAAGATTTCAAGACTCGAACAAACAAAAAAATTATCAAAAGCGAACTTTAGTGAGATTGGTGGTACACTTAAAGGTGGATTTGAATCGTTAATCCCTTCAACAGAAGAAGTTTTAGGATTGATTAATTCAACAACTTGGAAAGACAAAACATTTCTTTTTCTTGGATATAAAGAGTGGAGTAACCTAGAGAAAAACCAACAGTTAAAACCCTTAAAAGACCACTTATACTCACAAGTAAAGGCGTTTTTTAGTAATAATGTAGAAACAAATGAACAAAATCAAAATTGGTTAAATGAATTTGGAAATAAAAAATTACTACACTCACTCGATATTCATTCATTCAAAGATTTAGACACTTTTGAATTTGAAGAAAACGGAACTAAAAAGGCCACAATAAATTACCATTGTCATACTTGGATTAAGGCTGACCCAACTTTTAATGGAATAAAACAAATTGGATACGAACCTGAAGAGCGAGTATCAATTGAACAAATAAGACCACAAGAAAAAGCAGGTTATCAAGCTATAGATTCTGTAACTCTTACACATACTGATTTCACAAATCAAACATTATACTTAAATCAAAATCTCAATTGTATAATTGGTGGCAGGTCAACAGGGAAATCTGTATTACTTGGAGCAATTGCGAAAAAGCTGAATTGCGACAAGCCTGTTAAATTTGGTAATCAAGAGTACACGGATTTCGTAAACGCGATAGTTTCAGGTCTTTCTATTACTTGGAAAGATGGTGTTGAAAACAACGATAGAAATATCGAATATTTCCCGCAAAGCTATATGTATCAATTAGCCAAAAATAGAAATGGCGAATTAGATAATTTAGTAGAAGAAATCATAAAACAAGATGCAACAAAGAATCAGTTAATTACAAACTATGATTCCTTTTCAAGTGAAAACAATTCAGACATAACTACCAAAATCAATAAGCTATTTCAATTACAAGAAGACCTCGGTAAACGGAAGCTTAAACTGAAAGAAAAAGGAGACGAAAAAGGCATAAAAAGTGAAATTGAAAAACTTACTAAAGAGCTTTCTGAACTAAAACTTAAAATTCAAATAAACGAGCAAGAACTTGAAGAATATAATAGACTTAAATTACAACTTGACGAAATTACAAAGTCAAATGAAAATTATAGTTCTCAAGTTTCTAAAATTCAATCGTTAAAAGAGAAATTCTTCATAAATAAAGATATTGATTTTGACATAGTTTCTTTAAATGATTTTAATAGGTCTTCGGTAAAATTATCTTTTGAGAAGTTAAAAGACAAATTCCAACTCGAATGGAATTCTGAATTAGATAAGATTTGTGAAAAAAACATTTCAATCATAAAATCAAATAGTCTATTAATCTCTGAAATCGAGAAAAACGCTAATTATGTCAAAGGAATTGAAACTTTTAAGAATAATAAGCAATACAAAGAAGCAGAAGAAAAACTTAAAACACAGAGAGACAAATTGTTAGACATTACCTTAATTAAAAAAGAAATTGAGGAATTTGTATTACAGATTGAGAGTTTCAAAACTTCAATAAAACAAGCACATCGAAATTTTTATATAAAAATTGAGGAAATAAAAGAAAGCCTCAAAATATCGGAAGGAAACTTAGAAATTTTGGCTTTCCCTAAACTAAAAACATTTGAATTCAAAGAACTTCTAAATTGGAGTATTAATCAACAAAGTGATGAAGGGAAAAGGATTGTAAATACACAAATTGAAAATAAGGTAGAAGACTATTTTAAAGTAACAAATGAAA
>NZ_PJBS01000236.1 GCF_002836055.1 Psychroflexus sp. MES1-P1E | reverse complement strand
ACGTTGGCAATAATTAAAAAGACCGAAATGAGAAACATTTTTATCCTATTTATAGGGCTTCTATTAATTAGCAATTCAAGCTGTCAAGAAAAAGGTGACGAAGTAAAAATTTTTGTTTCATGGCCAGGAGCATCTTACCCACCAGGATATATTTGGAAACAAGGAGAAACTAAACCTTCGGGATTAGAACCGAAGCTGATTGAGAGAATATTGGAAATAGCGTGATATGAATATAACTTCATAGATGACTACGTGTACAACAAAAACGGAGACGTGAGATTAGATGTGATAACTGACGGCAAAGCTGACATAACAATACGCTCTATCACAATTACCGAAGACCGAAAACAAAAAGTTAACTTCTCAGAACCTTACTACTATGACGGAGCCAGTGCTCTAGTTTTAGCCAAAAGCGGAATTAAATCAAAGGATGATTTTCAAAACAAAACCGTCTATGCTTTTGACTTTACAACAGCTTACGATTGGGCAAAAGGAAATTTACAAGAATCTGAAATTGTGAGTTATGAATACTTTTCAGGAGACCAAGCACCAGAAAAACTTTTACTAGAAGGTAAAATTGATGTTTATCTCGGTGACAGAAGTTTCTTGAAGACATTACTGAGTAAATCACCCAATTTCAAATTATTAGATGATACTTACACACGAGAACCGTTTGGAATTGCGGTTGATAAAGACCAACCCCAACTTTTGAATGACATCAACAATGCAATTGAACAATTAAGAAGCACAGGTGAACTCGAGAATATTACGTCAGAATTTAAAAAATAACTATTGCCAACAATCGCTATAAAAACATGTCCTTCGGGACACGTCTCATAGCGGGGCCGTTGGGGGTCAGTTTAAAAAAAGACAGACATTAACGAATAATATATTAAATATGATTACAAGAAGTGGTAAAAAATGGTATAAAGAAAATAACCAATTCTTATTAACAATATCGGGGTTATTTGTTGTACTTACTCTAGCGAATACACAATTTAACACATCAGTTCAGGGAAAAGATATGTTTATTATGACACTGATATTAATATGTTCATTTCCGTTGTTTATATTATTCATTAATAGACAGGCGGATAGGCACAGAGAATATCATAGATTAAGGATGAATTTTATTTTTAATAAAATGAGTGAAGATACATATCTACTTAAAATATTAAAACCTGAAATATTAGATATTATCAAAAAGGAATATACTGGTAATGTTAATGAATATAGTTATGATATGATAGCTGACGATATTTATAAAAAATACCGTTCAGATTTAGAAAAACCATTCAATAGATACCAAAATGAATATAATTTAGAACTAATAAAATTAAAATTATCTACCTTAACCAATAAATATGAATGGGAATATATGGGTAAAATTAGAGCTTGGTTTGATTTTATATTATTTGATGTTGGTAGATATGTTTTGTTAATATCTTGGGTTATATATTTTTTTAGTGGTTAACACTCAAACATTTTTTTGTTACAGCTAAACAAAAAACCGAACCACCAACATTGTGTATGTGCAAGTGGGGTTTTGATGGTAAATTGAAAGGTTATTACTTTCTATAAACTTTTGTGAGTAAAGAAAATTAAGTGCTTTTCATTCCCCACCTGACACATACACAGGGAACGTTACCACCAATTAGAACGAACTTTATGAACATATATATTATTGGAGCAGGAATAGGAGATTCAGCACACGCAACAACCCTTAATATGGGGCAAGGTGCTTGTCAGGCTATCGAAGATGCTTTTGTGCTTTCAGAGTGTTTACACAAATATGAGATTACCAAAGCATTTTCGGAATATCAAAAATTAAGATTACCAAAAGCACATCAAGTAGTTAAAGCAAGTTGGCTTGTTGGAAAAATGGCACATCTTAAAAATCCTATATTAATTGGTTTACGTAATCAAATGTTAAGATTAACGCCTACTTCAGTTAATAGAAAACAGAATGAACTAATTTTTCAATTGGCAGAAATATGATTCAAACTATTTTATCTATTTCTTTATTTGCAATTTTCACTACAATAGGGTTCATCCATTTTTATTGGCTTTTTGGCGGAAAATGGGGTATAAATAATGCTTTACCTACTGAAGAAAATGGAGAAAAAGCAATGAAACCACCGAAGATTGCCACAGCAATTGTTGCTCTTGGCTTAATTTCATTTGGCTTATTATATTTAGTAAAAACAGGTATATTCAATAATCAAGTTCCTAATTGGATAATTACTTATGGAGGTTGGATAATTCCTACTATTTTTATTTTAAGAACAATTGGTGATTTTAAATATGTAGGGCTTTTCAAGAAAATAAAGCATACTGATTTTGCGAAA
Organism: Psychroflexus sp. MES1-P1E; assembly: GCF_002836055.1. Classification (GTDB taxonomy): domain Bacteria; phylum Bacteroidota; class Bacteroidia; order Flavobacteriales; family Flavobacteriaceae; genus Psychroflexus. The sequence continues at coordinate 219 of NZ_PJBS01000236.1, read as the reverse complement.
GCTGACACAAAATTGTTTGTACCATTATGCTTGTCAATTGGAATAATTGGGATTATAATACAACTAATGAATAAATGACGAGTAGGTAAAGGGGAATCTCACCCTAAACCTCTCACAGAACCGTACGTGATAGTCTCCCATCATACGGCTCTTCATACGCACAATTTTCATTGTTTGGTAGTACACAAGCGCTTCCTTATCAAAATGATAAGTTGGCAA
>NZ_PJBS01000235.1 GCF_002836055.1 Psychroflexus sp. MES1-P1E | reverse complement strand
CTGCCAACTTATCATTTTGATAAGGAAGCGCTTGTGTACTACCAAACAATGAAAATTGTGCGTATGAAGAGCCGTATGATGGGAGACTATCACGTACGGTTCTGTGAGAGGTTTAGGGGTGAGATTCCCCTTTACCTACTCGTCGTTTTTATTCTTTTATCATTTCTTCTACAATAGCATCTACATGTATCATAGCTGTATCTAAAAGGTACATATCCTTAAAATCCTTTTGACTTAAAATTAATGAAAGTTCAGTTCCTCCTATTATTAAACCTTCAATTGAGTGTTTATCTCTAAGATTTTTAGCGATTTTAATTAAGTGCAGTTTTGTGTCTTCTCTAATATCCTTGTAGATTAATTCATTCATATATTTATCATGAATATAATCTATCTCATTGTTGCTAGGTATAACTATATCCAAACCAAATTTAGTCCCTGTTTTTTGATAAAAATCATTTGTCATTGTCGATTTTGTTCCAAATAATCCAACAGTTTTAAGATTCATTTTTTGAGCTTTCTTACAAGTTTCCTCAACAATACTTATCATTTGCAAGTCAATCCTATCCATCAGTTTGTCATATACAATGTGTGGTGTATTTGATGCTATAGCTCCAAAATCTACTCCTGCCTTTTGTATATAATTAGTATTTTTTTCAAGAAAATCAATAAGTTTATTATAATCTTGATTGACAACATAGTCAATCATCTCTGTCATATCAACATTTTTTATTATAAAATCAGGATAAGAGTTTGACTTTGTAATCTCTTGAAATCTCTTTATTATTAATCTATAGTAGGCTATTGTTGATTCTGGTCCAACTCCTCCAATTAATCCAAATTTTTTCACAGTTCTTTTTTTTGTTATTATTTAAGGGAAGAGCATCCGATTAGTCTAATTACTGCCAACGTTGTTGTATATGAAAAGTAGCGGATTAAAAACACTAACCTTTCAAAAAGTAATATACTTAATTAAACGCAAAAACGATTCAGGCTTGCACCTAAACCGCTATTTTTTATATACGTTGTTGGCAACTGGCTTTTTTCCAGTTATTTGGTTTTTTTAATTTCTTCCAGCCATTACTCCTCCATCTGTGTCCCAAATTGCTCCAGTAACCCAAGATGCTTTTTCCGAAAGTAGAAATAAAATACTGTTCGAGATGTCAAAAGGTGTTCCATTTCTTCCAATTGGATGAAATCCATTAAAACCCTCTAATGCTTTTTCAGCTTCTTCTTTCCCTCCAAAAACTCCGTGATAAACAGGTGTATTTACTACTGATGGGGAAACTGCATTGACTCTGATATTATCATCCGCTAATTCCATAGCTAAGTGTTGAGTTAAAGAGTGTAAACCTGCTTTTTGCATAGAATAAGCAGAAGATGGCGTAGCTTTTACAGCTTGTTTTGCCCACATAGAACCTACATTTACTATAGCACCTCCATTTGTGGTTTTCATTTTATTTGCCACACTTTGAGTTATGAAAAAGAAACCTCTATTTAAATCTAAATACGAATTATAATCTTCATTGTGTGTTCCAGAAATGGTTTTGGCCCAAAAATACCAGATGCATTGACTAAATAATCTATATTATCTAATGATTCAATTTCCTTAATCAATGATTTTACTTCTTCGGTATTAGAAATATTTACTTTATGTTTTATCAAGTTATGCATATCAGTTACTTTTTCCACATTTCTACCGACAATATGAACTATAGCTCCATTTTCTAATAAAGCATTTGCTGTTGCATTTCCAATCCCACTTGTACCTCCAATTACTAAGGCTACTTTGTTTTTAAATTCTTTCATTTTTATTTGTTTTAATTACTATACTATATATAGTTGCAAAACTAAGTATAGTTTTATACTTTTGCAATAACGGTCAAAAAGGATAGTTTAATTTTTATCTGAATTATGTATAAATTTAAAGGAAGAGAATACCCTTGTTGTACAAGTTTAACAATGGGAATAATAGGTGGGAAATGGAAAACAGTAATTTTATTCCACTTGTTAAGTGGAAAATTACGGTATAATGAGTTAAGAAAGGAAATGCCAACAGTAACTGAAAGAACTTTAAGTTTACAGTTGAAGACATTGGAAGAAGACGGAATAATTAAAAGAGAGGTTTTTACTTCAAAGCCACCGCTAAAAGTAGAGTACTCCTTGACCGATTTTGGTAAAAGTTTAATTCCGTTAGTGAAATCGATTGCTGATTGGGGTAATTTAGTGGTCGAAAAATATCCTTAGTTGATGTTAGCTCTAGCTTGTTGCCAACGTTGTTGTGTAAGAAACGTAGGGCAGGTGAAAAGCACTTTCGTTTCGGTTTATTACTTAGCTAAATATAAATATTTACCGATAATTTTCTTTAAACCGTCAAATTGTAAATTTGGCGGACTTTATTAATAATCGCAGACCTTTCGATTAAGCACAAACGCCCTATGTTTTTTATACATTGTTAGCTGTAGTACTTTATTCATTTTGTTCAACTTCAGTTACAATTTTAATATTCTCTCCAAATTTATCAATAATATTTTCATCTGTTATTGTGTCTGGAAATGCCATTGCTAAGACTTTTTTAGGTCTAGACATAGCAACATAAATTAATCTTTTCTTTTCATTAGG
>NZ_PJBS01000234.1 GCF_002836055.1 Psychroflexus sp. MES1-P1E | reverse complement strand
AGAATTTCGTGAGCCTAGATTTTTTTGGTTCGTTTTTTCATCAATGGAAAAAAGGAATGAAAGTAATAATTTTATCTAAAGTTTAAATAGAGAGTTACACTAAAACAGATTCCGTATCTCGCTATCGCTTTGCACGGAATGGGAGAGATTAAAACTCCTGCTTAGCTTCTTCGTAATACTCCCTGAACAATTCCAATAAAGCAATAGAAGTTTTAGTCAGATTTTTGGTCTCAAGTAAGATTCCAAAGTAAAGTTTAGAATTTTTGGGACTATTTTCAGTGTCCCGAATCCTTTCGATTTGTTTCTGTAACAGATTGGAAATTTTCTCTAAAACTTTACGTTCATCAGCGATGAGCTGCTGAATACTATCAAATTCTTGAGATTGAAAGGCTTTTACAAGATGACCGTAAACCTCATCAAGATCCCTTTGTACACTTTTTAAATCCCGAATTTGATTGAATAACAGATTCTTGTGATTGTTGCTCACGTGAGTATGACTACTTCTTGTGATATAGGCCAAAGACTGAACCATATCCTGAAGATAATCTAAAGTCAGCACATAAAACTTGGAGGCTTCTACGTTGGTCTCTTCTAAAGACTTGATGTAGTAAAAAACATTATCCTTCAATTCATCAATCACAACATCTAACTCATCCTGACTTTTCAAGCTCTTTTTAAGTCGACTTAAGTCATGATAGCCCAAGTTATTGACAACGTCTAAAAGCAAATTATTAACTCCTGAAATTACCTTTACAATGTTTTCAGAAGATTCTTTGGTGATTTCATTAATTGTAATGATATCGATTTTATTGAATTTCTTATGATCTCGTTCAAACTTGACCCGCTTGGAGTGTTTTAAAGCGCTTTTAATGATGGACACTAAGGCAAAAACCAATAAAATTGCAATCGCATAGTAGGAACCAAACCAAATAATAAGCGATAAAACTCCTGCTGCAGTAAAGGCGATAGCCGCTGTAGCGATCCAACTTCCAATAACATTAAACACTCCTGAAACCCGATAGACGGCGCTTTCTCTCCCCCAAGCTCTATCTCCAAAAGAAGTTCCCATAGCTACCATAAACGTGACGTAGGTGGTTGATAGAGGCAAAGTATAACTTGTCCCCAAAGAAACTAGAATACTCGCTAAAACTAAATTAACAGAGGCTCTCAACAAATCAAATGCTGGCTTAGCAACTCCCTTTTTATAACCAAAAGCCTTTTCGGGATAGGCAAACCTACTGTTGATTTTATTTTGAATAGGTTCAGACAGCACTTGAGAAAACGTCTGACCAACAAAAACAGAATACCTTACCACGGTTCTAGATAAGAAGTTAGGTTTAAAGCGTTCCTGGCCCTCTCCTTGTCTACCTAGGTTGACTCCTGTTTGGATAACATACTGAGCTTTACTAGAAAACCAAAGGGTTACCACCATAATTGCTCCAGCAATCACCAACAAGAATACAGGCGTTTGAACTTCCCCCGATAAGCCATCCATCAGAAACTCTGAAGGTAATACCCCCGAGGCTAAAAAAGCTTCTTGCCATAAGATAAAGGATTGCCAAGCGGCGATGCTCACTCCAATAAAGTTGACTAAATCGTTTCCTGCAAAAGCTAGGGCTAAAGCAAAAGTACCTATAACGACTATCACCTTCAAAATATGACAACGAAAAACTTGAATGAGAATTTGGGAGATTGCCGCCCAGAACACAAAACTAAAGCCAATAATTAAGAGCTTATTATCTAAAACACTCTCTATGATATTTTGGTCTAAAAAGGTGATAGAATTGGTTCCTTTCAGAAGTATGAAATAAGTAATCGCAGACAGGGAAACGCCCCCGTAAAGAGCGCCAATGTATTTTAGTTTTCTATGGTAGTCAAACGTAAAAATCAATCTGGAGACAAACTGAACCACAGCGCCAACCCCAAAAGCGACAAAGACCGAAATCAAGATGCCAAAGCTAATTTCAGAGGCTTTTTGGACATTTATAAACTGCTTAAGACCTCCAAGGCCTTCGCCTGTTTCATATAGCTTAAGCAATGAAATCACTACGGCAGCGCCCAACAATTCAAACACCACGGAAACGGTTGTCGACGTAGGAATGCCAATAGAATTAAAGAAATCCAGCAAAAGAATATCTGTAATAAGAACTGCTAGAAAAATGATGATGATTTCATCAAAAAAGAAGAGTTCAGGATTAAAGATCCCCTTCCTAGCCACCTCCATGAGGCCTGAGGAAAACACAGCGCCAACCAACACACCAAGACCTGCTACAATCAGAATCGTACGCATAGGGACAGCCTTGGAGCCAATTGCAGAATTTAGGAAATTTACCGCATCATTACTTACCCCTACCACCAAATCGGCGATAGCTAGTAGGAATAAGAGAACAATAAGGGAAATATATAGCGTTTGCATTCCAAAAAATCAACAACAAAAGTGCTGCTTTTCTTCGGTCTAAGTCTTGTATTTACTGTTATGAAATGATTAAGTTAATGGGTCTTAACTAATTTTTGTGAATCGCAAAATAATTTTGAATTAAATGAATGTCAGTTCGAGTGAGTTTTTAATTCAAAAAGTAGTTTTAATGAAGCACGAGATGACAAGTTTCTCAATAGCTAG
>NZ_PJBS01000233.1 GCF_002836055.1 Psychroflexus sp. MES1-P1E | reverse complement strand
TAGATGTATTATCATAGTAGTAATGGGTGAATATTCTGATTCATATTATGGATTATTCACAATATGGATAACGACTTTGTTCTGTGGGCTATTAATATGTAGGGAAACTTCATCTGGAGACAATGCTATAATCAGTTTTGAGTTTTTTTTAAGCATTTCCAATGTGTTTTTAACTACAGCGGTTCGCTTTTCTGATTTTGTACAGTTTATGATCGCTATAGGCATGCTCTTTGACGTCACATTTGAATTTTAAAAAGAAACTTATTTTTCGTCTTCATGGTTTGAAATAGAGCTATTCGATGTCTTAAACTATAGTATTTCTAGTGCGTACTTTTAAGTTTCCAAACGAGCCCACTTAATAAATTCTCCTCGGCTTCTGTGAAGAGTTTATTACTTCTAGTATCTTCAAAAAGATTCTATTCAGTTTAATTCTTAATCAACACTTTAGATACGTCATTTGAACTTACTTTATAAGATAAATACTTGGTACCATACTGTTTACTCGACTATGGGTTTTATCAAATTTAATGATAAAGAACTTGATTGTTTTATTTTATTTCTAAAAAGATGAAGCCCACACAACATAAGAATTATTTAATGTTAAAATAGTTTTTCTTTACTAAACGATTAGTTATTTTTGTGGAGGTGGCTAGAAAAAAACAATATGTAGAGGAAGAAGTGATAGAAAAGGCAATGTATTTATTCTGGCGTAAAGGCTATGAAATTACTTCAATGCAAATGCTTGAAAAAGAAATGGGAATCAATAAGTTTTCGATCTACGCAAGTTTTGAAAATAAGGACGGCGTTTTCCTTGAAAGTATAAAATGTTACAAGCGAAAAATAATGGAGATTACAGGAGATTTAAAAGTTTCCTCAGGTGGTGTTCTGGCCATAAAGCAATTTTTCTTCGACTTTATAGAATTTTCAAAAGAATCTACGTTGAGAAAAGGCTGTTTGATAACCAATGCTGCAAATGAGCTAAATGAGGACACAAATCCAAAAATAATTGTAGAATTGTCTGAATTTACAAATAACATAAGAAGCTTATTTGCAGGAAAATTGCGGCAAGAAGAAAATATTAATCATATTGAGATAGATGAAAAAGCAGACTATTTGGTTATTTCAATGTTTGGACTTGCTTCAGCTTCGAGAGTATTTAACGATAAACAATTACACAATTATATCAAAAACATTTTTAAAAGTATGTAGCTTTTTTTAATCAGTAACTAAACGATTGTTTAGAATAGAATTTAATAATCATAAATAAAATAGAAACATGAGTACATTAAAAGTTCACACAGTGGAATCTGCTCCGGAAGGAAGCAAATCAAAATTAATTGAATCAGTAAAAAGTTTTGGAATGTTACCTGGTTTACATGGGGTATTAGCTGAGTCTCCAGTGGCATTAGAGGCTTATAAAACATTACATGAGCTCTTTAAAAATTCATCATTTAATGCAGAAGAACTAACAGTAGTTTGGCAAACCATTAATGTTGAACACGAATGTCATTATTGTGTTCCTGCACATACGGCAATAGCACATATGATGGAAGTGGATGCTACATTAACTGAAGCATTGCGAGATAGAAAAGGATTGCAAGATGAAAAACTTCAAGTATTACATGAAACTACCTTAAGCATTGTTAGAAATCGAGGTCGAATTTCAGATGCAACGTTAGAAGCTTTTTATGTCGCTGGATATGGAGAACGACAAGTTTTAGATATCATATTAGGAGTAGCACAAAAAACGATGAGCAATTATACAAATCATATCGCTAATACGCCTGTTGATGAACCATTTCAAAAATTTACTTGGAGTAAATAACTGATTGCAATAACTTGAATAAGTAATAGTGGTTGAGTTATAAATTCAATGACTATTCTTATTTTTTTTGTGTTTTACTTTCGGACAATTAATGGATATGAATGACTATTATTCATATACGAACACATTATTTAAATTGTAACAAAACCCTATCCGTTTTAAATTCTTTAAAATAATATAATAGCTAATGTCAAATACAATACATAAAATTAGTGAAGACTTGAAGACAGAAAACAACTTTGTCATTAGTAGGTTGCATAAAGATAATTTTAAAAAAATTTCCAAATTTGTCCTAAATAACAGTGGAAGTATTGCCGATGCAGAGGATTTATTTCAAGATACAATGTTCGTACTTATCGGGAAAATTCGTCAAGAGCAATTTCAACTAACCGCATCCATTGATGCCTATTTATATGCTATCTCCAAGAATTTGTGGTTGAAAAAGCTAAGAGATCGCAAAAGGCATTTGTATTCAAATAGTATTCAAACTATAGATTTACCTGGGTCTGGTATTAATATCATAGGAAATGATAAAACCTACTCAGAAAGACTGAAAGAATACTTACAAAGAATTACAGCGCATTGCTATGGGCTTCTAAATGACTTTTTTTTAAAGGAGAAGGATATTGAGCAGATTCAAGAAAAGTATGGATATAGTACAAGGCATAATGCTATAAACCAAAAATATAAGTGTATTAAACAAATCCGAAAACTTAAAGAGTTAGAAGAAAAATCAAAAAAAACAGTTTGGTTGGGTGATTTTTTGAATCCATTGGAATAAAACTATATGTTTAAAAATTTAA
>NZ_PJBS01000232.1 GCF_002836055.1 Psychroflexus sp. MES1-P1E | reverse complement strand
AAATAAATCATAACTATATTGTGCGTCACTTAGTAATCTTTCAGTTCCTTTTATGGAAGATGAAAATTTTTCTAAAATTTGTTCTTTATCTTTTAAAATAGATAGAGATTCTTTTATTTGCATTTCAACCTCTAATTTCATCCTAAGAAGTTTTGTTTTACCTAGGTCATCTTTTATTTCTTTTTTACAAAGTTTACAATGACTTTCAGGAATAGATTCTTCAATTTTTTCTAAGCAAACTGGACAGAACTGGATAGGAAGTGCTCCTAAAGTTTCTCTTGAATTTAAAGATTCATTTATTGCAATTAATTTTGATTTTAATACATCTATGAATTCACTATTATCTATGATGTTTGATTTTGATTTACTTATTTCATTTATTGTAACATCATATCTGCTTTTGAATTTTTTTAAATTAGCTTTAAGTTTTATAATTTCATTTTTTGTATCATTTTTCTTAACCGTGGAAACAATTAATTCAGGTTGCTTTATTGTATCTCGAACCTTGGTTAACTGCTCATTTTTTTCTTTGATATTTTTTTCGATTAAGATTCTATTAAAATCAAAAGAAGAACTCTCAAATACATGATCTAAAGCCTTGACTTGTTTTTTTATACTATTATATTGCTTTTCCTTTTCTCTTAATTCTATTTGCAATTTTAAAAGGTCATCATTATATGTTCCTAAAAGTAGATTTCCTATAGCACTTCTGATAAGAGGAGAATCAAAATCTTCATTTCGCATTAAATTATCTAAACTACTTAATTGGTCTATATATAGAAGTCTAAGAATTTGATTTACTGTTATTGATTCTTGATTTTCAGTTGAAATTGAAGGGAAGTTTAAGGCTTTAAAGATAATTTGACTAAAACTTTCTGTTTTATCAGATTTACTGTAAGGATAAATATTCCAGCCAATAGTATTTGAAGCCATGGCTTTCTCCATTTTTCCAATAAAGATTGCCATTGGCCTTCTTTGCGTATTAGAAACTTCTCTTTTTACGGTAATATTTGCTCCATTTATTCCAATTTCAGCAATTACATAATCACATGAAGCAGCTTCAGGTAACCAATCTGTAAACTCACCTCCTAAAGCGAAAAAAATAAAATTTGCAATAGTAGATTTACCAGTACTATTATGACCTCTTATTATATTTAAGCCTTCATGATATTCTTGGGAATAGACATTCTCACCATCTCTGGTAACTATTAATTGGTTTATTTTAAGAAAGCTCATATCTGTATTCCATTAATTTTGTTCTTTTTTTTATTTCTCGCAATGTTTGTTTCTCGAAAAAAGATTTTAAAAAATCTATATATTTATCTTCCTTGCTATTTAAACTATTGCTGATTTCTTCTGGTATGTCTGATAAGCAAAGTTTAATAATATCTTTATCAAGTAAGTTTTTATCAATAAAACCGTATGAAGCCATAGCTCGGAGAGCTATATTTTGAACATTTTCTAACTGAGTAAAAACATAAACGGAATTATGGACTTTGTTAAACTTATTTGATTTTTCAATTTTCTTATATTCAGAAAATGCCGTTGGTAGAGTTATATTGTTAATATCGTTTAAGAAAAGTATGTAATAATCATATATTCTTATTCTATCAATATTATATTCTTTTATCTCTAGAGATTGCATTAATTTTAAAATTCGCGTGATGCAATGATATGAATCATAAGCAGGATGATATACTAACATATTAATTCCATTTTATGTGACAGTTTCCAGTTAAAAAATAAATCATTGACGTAATGTCATCATCATATAAATCAAGGACATTATCCTGTCCTAATATTTCTTGAATTGGTTGGATTACTTGTGCAATAATTAATTCTCTGGTAATTTCTTTGGGCACTCCATCACTGATTGCACCTCTAATATGAAAATTGAACAGAACACAGATTTTAGCTAGAATAAAACCATGAATTTTTTGTGTTGCTTTAGAAAGAGCATTTTCTGTTATTTTCATATAATAATAATGTTTCATTTCTTTAGCCCAATCATAGTCATTTTGAAATCCACCATTTTCAAGTTTCTTTTTAAGACCAATAAATTTATCATCAATATTATTTGTGTAATGTTGGATTTTATCAATGAATTCACGAAACTCAATTTCACCAAATTCTAACTCTTTTTCAAATTCGGAAACTAATTTTAAATATTGATTATAATTTGTAGCTTTTCTTTCATTTATTACAGTCATGTTTCCAACAGATTGATACTGACTACTATTATCCCCTGACTGTTCTAATTTTATTTCTTTTGGTTCTTTCAAAATTATTTTTTTATTGTCATGTCTCCAGCAGATTGATACTGTTTAGATTTTTTTCCACCTTTTTGTTTCATGACAACTTTTCCTTCTGATTTTTTAGGTTTTATAAGAACAAAACCAATAAGTCCACCCAAAGTTAATAAGGTTGAGATTAAAGGTTCAAAATCAGGGTTGAATATTAACCATAATACACTTGCGATAAAAGCAGAGATGTTTAATATTAATAGTGTTTTTCTCATATTGTATTTTATTTCCACATGAATGCTAACGTTGATGTATATGGTTTGTTGCGTGTTTTAAACACCTAATTTAGCAAATACAAACCAAATAGAAAATCCGCGAGGATTTTCGTAAGTAAGCTAGAACTAGCAATAAATTATACACGC
>NZ_PJBS01000231.1 GCF_002836055.1 Psychroflexus sp. MES1-P1E | reverse complement strand
TATCTAGAATACTTATTGCTTCAATATACCATAATAATAGAGAATTTGATTTAGCAGAACCTCTTTTAATTAAAAACAGACTTGAGCTAAAATCTATTGAACCCTCTACATTGAAAGATTCTTTGTTAATTGATACTTACGGGGCTTTTGCTGAATTTTATTATTGTGAAGAAGATTACCCAAATTCTGTGAAAAATTATATTCAGTCATTAAAAATTAGTAAAAAATAATGACTCACTACATATCTATAATTCATATAATCGGTTAGGAGCTATATATATATATATGCATGAAGGATCTTATAATGAAGCTCTTAACAACTTTGAAGAAGCCTTAAATTTTAGCACCACTAAATCTAATAAAAATCAAGTGTATAATAATATAGGACTTATTCACTATTATCAAGAAGATTATAAAAATGCAGAAAAGTTTATACTTAAATCTATTGAGTATCTAAATTCAAACAACAATTTAGAATTGTTTTATTCCTATAACAACCTAGGAGCAATTTCATCTTATTTAAAGGAAAAAGATAAGGCATTAGATTATATGATGAAATCTTATGAAATATCTAAAAATCTGGGGATTAAGGAAGAAATCGGTGCGGCATTATTAAACATAAGTACTTTTTATACTAGTGAAGGAGATAAAGACAGAGCTAAAGAATTTATGGATCAATGTGATTCTATAAGTTTAGGTATCAATTCTATTGAGTATAAAAAAGCACTTTATATGATGTTTTCTTATAATTATAAAGATCTTAAGGATTACCAAAAGGCACTAGTATATTCCGAAATATTAAAATTATAGCTGTTAGTTCTCATTACAATAGTGAGATAATAACCAGAGCTATCAAGGCTGGAATTAATGGTTATCTTTTAAAGAATACAGGTAAGGTAGAATTAATTACCGCCATTACTTCTGTATTTAGTGATACCAATTATTTTTCTGAAGAAGTAAAACAGATCATTAATAACAGTCTCTTTAACGCCAAAGACACAACAGTTTCTGCAGTTAAACTAAGTGAAAGGGAGATGGAAATTTTAATATTAATTTCTCAAGAAGAAAACACTCAAGAAATAGCAGAAGCGCTTTTTATCTCTGTAAATACCGTTGAAACACACCGTAAGAATTTGATGCGAAAAATAGGAACTAAAAATATGATTGGTTTGGTGAAGTATGCGATTCAGCAAGATATTATATAACGAAAATCTTAAATGGCATGTGTTGATTATGATTAGTTACGTCTGCAAGTAGTAAGTTAGCAAAAAGAAACAAAACAATTTACATAGTCATAAGAATTCTTAGAGTTAGAAAGAATGAGGTTTTAGCGCTATGGATAGGTGGGAAAAAATCCATAGCTTTTTGTGTGTATATACAGATACCTACTGATATGAAATCACGAGGAGTACAAGACTTGCTTATAACTGTAACAGATAAGCCTATTAAATTTACAGTTATTATAAAAACCATTTTTCCTGAACTCAAAACTCAGATATGTGTAGCCATCAGATCTGAAATGCTTGTAAATATGTAGTCCATAAAAATAAAAAGCAGTTTAAAAAAGACAAAAAAAACATCTATGACACGCCTATAAAACAAGCTACTGAAACTTAATGAAAACACCTTCTTGCCCAGAAATGGGAAAGTAATTACTACTACATAAGAAGCTGTTAAAACAACTAGGATGAACTTACCTCCCTCCTTAAGTTTCCAATCGGATTAGAAAAATAATCTATACAACTAATCTCATTTAGAATCTTAATGGTAAAATCCTTAAACACATCAAAAATAAATTATCCTCCCCATATATACGAGACTATAATAAAATCTTTACATCTATCTTAAGAGAAGCAACTATGGAATGTCCTATATCGATTAAAAGAATGAAAATTATACCTACTCATCTCTTAACTATATATGATAAAAGGGGATCAAGCCCTAAATATTAATTGAAGTCAAACTTAAGTTATTTTGACTTCCACACCTTATGTATTAGTGTCACCATATAATGTAGATTCAAAATAGTGTTCATATAGGGCAATATAATAATAGCTTATTAAAATGGTATATTTAAAATGTGCTTTTTCATGGTTAATGTGAATGTTTAGTGTGTGACATGTCAATCTCAAAGTAGTAAACTTTCATATAAGAACTTAACTTATAACGAGTAAAAAGTATTGTTTTCTAACATTATCACGTATATTTTAGAAACAAGCTTGTATTTAGTGATTTAGTATTCTGATTATTTCATTCAAGGCTATTTTAGCTTCTTTCATTACTGGTAGAAAAGGCCAAATATGTGGCATATTCTTTCCTTCAATTATTTCTAAATTAACTTTTGCTTCAATAAATTTTTGAACTGCCAATTTCTGATCTGGATACGTAATGTCATTTTCTGCAAGAAAGAGAAATGTTTGTGGGAAATTTTCGAAATTCCCAAATAATGGTGAAACCATTACGTTTTTCAAATCATTATTCTCAACACACATCTTTTTTGCACTTAACACCCCCTTTTTCGAGAGTATTGGGTCAATATTATCTACTTTTTCAATTTCAGGATTAGACATACTTGCATCCATAACAGGCGATATGAGAATTATTTTATTGGGCATTTCAATATTATTTTTAATAAGACGTTGCATTAAACTTGCGACTAAAGTTCCTCCTGCT
>NZ_PJBS01000230.1 GCF_002836055.1 Psychroflexus sp. MES1-P1E | reverse complement strand
ATTCGACTATCATTTGGTGTCATTTTTATTTGGTTTGGACTATTAAAACCACTACATCTTTCGCCCGCGGAAGGTTTGTTAAAGGCAACCGTAGCATGGCTTCCCTTTGGCTCCCCTGAAAACTGGTTAATAATTATTGGCTGGTGGGAAGTGATTATTGGGATTTGCTTTCTCTTTAAAAAAACAACAAGATTAGCAATTATCCTTTTACTGACCCAGATGGTAGGAACCTTTATGCCTTTAGTTTTTCTTCCTTTAGTAACTTTTCAATCAAATAATATTTTGCTTCCTACTTTAGAAGGGCAATACATCATTAAAAATCTAATAATTATTTCAGCTGCCTTGGTTCTTGGTGGTGAAATTAACAGACAAAAAAAACAGGATATAAAATACAAATAACAGTTTAGGCTTAATTAACCCGAGACCAACGATGAGACCAACGGATCTTAACGGAGAGGTATCCTTTTTCTAAATATTCATCCTTTAAAACCCTCATTAGTAAAAACCAAAAACAGTATTTCGCGCTTACCAAAAATGATTAAGCAGTGAATTCTAATCCGATTATTGACTTTATATATGCTCCACGTCATTGATCTTTCTATAAATCAGTTAGTGGACAAAAATCAAAAAAACCTCACTTCTAACGGTAGTCTTGAAGATTTTATAAGCTCAAATAAAAAAACAATCACAAGAAAAGAGTATAGTATTGTTTTTAAAGATATCTCAATAGCTACGGCAAGCTGAAATATGAGAACAGGTGCAGACTTAAAATTATTGAATAACAGATAAAAAGAGTAAAATAACCTACAATACAAAATTAAGCTAACAGAATGGCTGATCTACTAAGATTAAAATTAAAAAAGGCCTTAATCCTTGATGCAAATTTATTACTTCCTTACCATCCGTATTGAATCAAGCTTCTTAACTTTGAAACAAATTAAAATTTAAGTATGAGTACATCTATAAAAGACTTGGAGCCCAAAGCTATTTGGAAAAATTTTTCAGAACTGAATGCTGTTCCGAGAGCATCTAACAAAGAAGAGCGAGTGATTCAATTTGTGCTTGACTTTGGCAAACGACTCGGACTCGATACACAAACCGACAAAATTGGTAATGTGATCATCAAAAAATCAGCAACCAAAGGAATGGAAGATCGTAAAACAACCGTTTTACAATCGCATTTAGATATGGTACATCAAAAAAATAATGCAACTACCTTCGATTTTTCTACCGAAGGTATCCGTATGCATGTAGATGGTGATTGGGTAAAAGCTGATGGAACCACACTAGGTGCAGATAACGGCCTTGGAGTAGCCACCATTATGGCGATTTTGGAAAGTCAAGATGTTCCACATCCTGCGCTAGAAGCTTTATTTACTATAGATGAAGAAACTGGTATGACCGGCGCTAAAGAACTTGACGATTCTATTCTTAAGGGTGAAATTCTTCTCAATCTAGACACCGAAGAAGATGATGAAATTGGAATTGGATGTGCTGGAGGTGTAGATCTTACCGCCACGCGATTTTACATCGAAGAGTCTATCCCAGAAGAGGCTATCGCCTACTCTATCACTATTGATGGTCTACAAGGTGGGCACTCCGGTATGGATATCATCAAAGGACTTGCAAATGCAAATGTGCTGATGAATCGTATTCTTTATACGGCCTACATTACTGTTAGTTCTCGTGTGGCAAGTATAGAAGGCGGTGGTCTTCGTAATGCAATTCCTAGGGAAAGTCATTCGACACTCATCATAAATAAAAGCCATAAAAAAGAATTCGAAAACACCTTGGAGAGTTTATTTAAAACGGTCCAAGAAGAATATAAGACCCTAGAGCCACAGATGGCGTTTCACTTAGAGGAAACTGAACTGCCTAAAAAAATTATGAGTAGCGATGTACAAGATGCTTTTCTAAAATCAATCTATGCTGCCCATAATGGAGTGTATAGAATGAGTCCAGACATCGATGGTCTGGTAGAAACCTCCAACAATATCGCTAGAATTTCTGTCGCCGATGGTAAGATACAAGTCTTATGCCTAACGCGTTCTTCTGTCGATTCTTCCAAAGATGATCTAGTTAATTCGCTCTCTTCTGCCTTTGACCTTGCAGGATTTCAGGTCGAACTTTCTGGAGATTATCCAGGTTGGACGCCAAACCCCGACTCAGACATCCTCAAAATTGTTGATCGCATTTATATAGACCTAAACCATGAAAAAGCAAATGTTGCGGCTTGTCACGCTGGTTTGGAATGTGGAATTTTGGGAAGCCACTATCCTAAGATGGATATGATTTCATTTGGCCCAACTATTCGTGGTGCCCATTCTCCAGACGAACGCGCAAGCATATCTAGTACGCAAAAGTTTTGGAAACTGATTCAAGAAGTTCTAAAACAAATCCCGAAGAAAGGATAATGTAGTGTTGTCATTCAGAAGGAGCATTTTGCAACTGATGAATATTTACCTGTCTTAAGCATAAAAATTCCTGGTTGAAATGAAAAAGATTCCTCGTCGAAGAAAGAAACTTCTCTGTCGGAATGACAACACTCTGTCATTCTGAAGGAGCATTTTGCAACTGAAGAATCTTTGCCAATCGAAAACAAAGAGACTCGTTGTTGAAATGAAAAAGATTCCTCGTCGAAGCAAATAGCTTCTCTGTCGGAATGACAAAAAGGTTCCTTCTAGGATCTC
>NZ_PJBS01000314.1 GCF_002836055.1 Psychroflexus sp. MES1-P1E | reverse complement strand
CAGGATTTCTTTAATCCTAATTCTATTTAGTATTTTAGCATAAAAAAACGTGCCTCAAAAAAGCCCTCATAAAGTAACTCCATTAATGAAGCAATACAATGCCATCAAGGACAAATATCCTGATGCGATGCTTCTCTTTAGAGTAGGTGATTTTTATGAAACTTTTGGATCAGATGCTATTTCTGCTTCACGTATTTTAAATATTGTTCTTACCAATCGTAATAATGGAGGCGAACGCTCAGAACTTGCTGGCTTTCCTCATCATTCTTTAAATACATATTTACCAAAACTTGTCAAGGCTGGATTAAGGGTTGCCATATGTGACCAGCTTGAAGATCCTAAGCAGACTAAAACGATCGTTAAAAGAGGTGTAACGGAATTAATCACTCCTGGAGTCTCCTTAAATGATGATGTCTTGTCTAGAAATTCCAATAATTTTTTATGCTCGATATTTTTAGGTTCCAAACAAAACTATGGTATTTCCTTTTTAGATGTTTCTACAGGCGAATTTCTTGTTTCTGAGGGGTCGCTTGAAGACATAGATAAGCTGCTTCAAAACTTTAATCCAAGTGAAATTCTTATTTCTAAAAAGCAAAAAAATGCTTTACACGATACTTTAGGAAAACAACACCCTTTCTTTTACTTAGATGATTGGATATTTAAATCGGACTTTTCTCAGGAAGCGATTCATTCTCATTTTAAAACCACTTCAGTAAAAGGCTTTGGAATTCAAGATTTTGAAGAAGGTTTAATTTCTTCAGGTGCTATTCTTCACTATTTATCTGAAACCAATCATTTTCAACTTGAACATATAAACACCATTTCAAGAATTGCGAAAGAAGACTATGTTTGGATGGATAGGTTTACAATAAGGAATCTTGAGTTATATCATTCTTCTACGCCTGGTGCTGTCACTCTTATTGATGTGATTGATAAAACTGCTTCAGCAATGGGAAGCAGGATGCTTAAACGTTGGTTAGCTTTTCCTTTGAAATCTGAATATAAGATTAATCAGCGTTTAGAAAATGTCAGTTTGTTTAAAAGTAATTTTGATTTGCAAACTGAGATAAGATCCTACTTAAAACAGATCAATGATATTGAACGTTTAATTTCAAAAGTGGCGACTTTAAAAATAAACCCTAGGGAGTTACTTCAGCTTAAAAACTCTATGGATGTTATAAATTCTTGCATGCTTTTGCTTAAGGAATCTGGTCACGAAAGTTTAAAAACAATTGCAGATCAGTTAAATTCCTGTGATGTATTTAGGGCCAAAATCGATTCAGCATTATCTGATGAACCTCCCGTCAATATTCTTAAAGGTAATGCTATTAAAAGCGGTTTTTGTGAGGAGTTAGATGATATTCGAAAAATCGCGTTCTCTGGTCATGATTTCTTAAATGAAATGTTAGAGAAAGAATCCAAGCTTACCGGTATTCCTAGTTTAAAAATAGGTAGCAATAATGTGTATGGCTATTACCTCGAAGTGAGACATGCTCATAAGAATAAAGTACCAGAGGAGTGGACACGAAAGCAAACCCTTGTCAATGCAGAACGCTATATTACTGAGGAGCTTAAGGTGTATGAGGAAAAAATTCTTACTGCAGAGGAAAGAATTTCAACACTAGAGCAGCAGCTCTTTCATGAATTAGTGATCTGGACCCAAGATTATATCAAAGTTATACAACAAAACGCAGTTCAAATTGCACAGCTAGATTGTCTTTCTGGTTTTGCTCAATTGGCTATGGAACGTAATTATAATAGACCTATAATCAATGGAAGTTTAGAACTCAACATTAAAGAGGGAAGGCATCCGGTCATTGAGAACCAACTTAAAGCAGAAGAAGAATATATTAGTAATGATCTCTACTTAGATCAGGAGGCTCACCAAATCATAATGATTACAGGTCCCAACATGAGTGGTAAATCCGCTTTACTAAGGCAAACAGCTCTCATTGTCTTATTAGCTCAAATGGGAAGCTTTATACCTGCTTCTTCTGCAGAGATCGGTATTGTAGATAAAATTTTTACTAGGGTAGGCGCAAGCGATAATATCTCTATGGGAGAATCAACATTTATGGTAGAAATGAACGAATCTGCTAGTATTTTAAATAATTTGTCGGAAAGAAGCCTAGTCTTATTAGATGAAATTGGACGAGGTACAAGTACATACGATGGTATTTCTATCGCTTGGGCTATTGCTGAGTATATTCATGAGCATCCCACAAAGGCTAAAACACTTTTTGCGACTCATTATCATGAGCTTAATGAAATGTCTAAACAATTTAAACGCATTAATAATTACAATGTCTCCGTCAAAGAGCTTAAAGACAAAGTTTTGTTTTTAAGGAAATTAGTTCCTGGCGGAAGTGAACATAGTTTTGGAATTCATGTAGCTAAAATGGCAGGTATGCCACAATTTGTTGTTCAGAAGGCTCATAAAATTTTAAAAAAACTAGAATCTTATAGAGATTTAGAAGGAGATATGAGTCTATTAAAACAGGCAATTCAACCAGAGCCACAACTGAGTTTTTTCAATATGGACGATCCTTTACTAGAAGAAATCAAGGATGAAATCCTCAGTTTAGACATCGACACCCTAACCCCAGTGGAAGCCTTGATGAAACTCAATGAAATAAAAAGACTACTTAAGCCTAAAGCAAAAAAGTAGATAGAGTTTAAAAAATCTTCTCTAAAAATTATCTTTTCAGATTTTACGTAAAAGGTTTTGAAAAATCAAATAATATATTAAATTTGCACTCGCAATTAATCATGCGAAAGTAGCTCAGCGGTAGAGCACCACCTTGCCAAGGTGGGGGTCGCGGGTTCAAATCCCGTCTTTCGCTCTATTTCGCTCGGATGGTGGAATTGGTAGACACGTTGGACTTAAAATCCAATGACCATTGCGGTCGTGCGGGTTCAAGTCCCGCTCCGAGTACCAAACCCTTTGAGAAATCAAAGGGTTTTTTTATGTGATAGTCCTATGCCTAGAAAACTAAAAAACAGAGAGCTCATTCGTAAAACAGATGAAGAATTTAAGGATTCTCCAAAGACTCCACTGATTTTGATTCTTGATAACATAAGAAGTCTAAACAATATTGGCTCTGTTTTTCGAACGTCTGATGCCTTCCTTATTCAAAAGATCTATCTGTGCGGCATCACGGCTACACCTCCTCATAAGGATATTCAAAAAACAGCTTTAGGAGCCACTCAGACCGTAGACTGGACTTATGTAAAAGACACTCTAGAACTCGTAAAAGGTTTACAGCAGCAGGGTGTGAAGGTGATGTCGATAGAGCAAGCTGAACACTCCATATCTTTGAAGGACTTTTACCCTAAACAGAATCAACCATATGCACTAGTCTTAGGTCATGAGGTAAAAGGGGTTCAACAGGAGGTTGTAGATCAATCTGATGGGGTTATTGAAATTCCACAATTGGGAACCAAGCATTCTTTAAATATTTCAGTAACCACAGGAATTTGTGTTTGGGATTTTATGTCAAAAACACAGGGTATTTAATTCACTCGATTTTTGAAAAGTTGAAGTCATCCCAAATTCTCTTTTATGCTTTTTCTTCCTCTACTTTATTTTGAAGCATTTTCAATTCATCTCTAAATCTAGCAGCTTCCATAAAGTCAAGATCCTTTGCGGCTTTTTCCATAGATTTTCTCACCTTGGTCATTCTCTTTTTCAAGTCGCTTTCAGAATAATTAGCGACAGCTTCTTCCGCAGCTTCAAGGGTTGGCATTTCTATCACTTCGTAGGGTTCCTTTTTCTTTCCACTTAAAGCAGAATCCAAGGATTTTTTGACAGCCTGTGGTGTAATGTTATGTTTTATATTGTAATCAATTTGTTTTTGGCGTCTATAATCGGTTTGGTCCATGGTTTTCTGCATGCTAACGGTAATTTTATCTGCATACAGTATGCCTTTGCCTTCCAGATGTCTAGCGGCTCTCCCTATAGTTTGCGTCAGTGTTCTGTTACTTCTTAAAAAGCCCTCTTTATCTGCATCCAAAATGGCCACCAAAGATACTTCAGGTAAATCTAGACCTTCCCTCAGTAAATTTACACCCACCAAAACATCAAACACTCCTTTTCTTAAGTCAGACATAATTTCAACTCTTTCTAAAGTGTCGATATCACTGTGGATATAGCGGGTTCTTATTTTTACTCTGGTCAAATACTTGGACAACTCTTCTGCCATTCGTTTGGTTAGAGTTGTTACTAATATTCTTTGATCTTTATCAACTCTGATATTAATTTCCTCAATGAGATCATCAATTTGATTCTGACTAGGTCGTACCTCTATCACTGGATCCAATAATCCTGTTGGTCTTATGACCTGCTCAACAACTACTCCACCAGATTTTTGCAATTCATAATCAGCAGGAGTTGCACTCACATAAACGACCTGGTTTTGCAAAGCTTCATATTCTTCCAGCCTTAGTGGCCTATTGTCCATGGCAGCTGGTAGTCTAAATCCATAATCTACCAAGTTTTCCTTACGAGATCGGTCACCACCATACATAGCCCCTACTTGGGGAATAGTAACGTGGCTTTCATCTACAATCATTAAAAAATCGTCTGGAAAATAATCAATCAAGCAAAATGGTCTTGTGCCCGGCTCCCTTCCGTCTAGATACCTAGAGTAGTTTTCAATTCCAGAGCAATAGCCTAATTCTTTTATCATTTCAAGATCGAAGTTGGTTCGCTCCTCGATACGTTTAGCTTCCAAAGGTTTTCCTATCTCTTTAAAGTATTCAATCTGTTTTCCTAGATCGATAGCAATTTGATCGATAGCTTGATTTAGGATATCAGGGGACGTCACGAAAATATTGGCAGGATAAATATTTAATTTATCATATTTCGCCATAACCTCGTTGGTTTCTACGTCAAAAGCTTCAATCTCTTCAATTTCGTCACCAAAGAAGTGAATGCGATAAGCATGATCAGCATAGCCCGGAAACACATCTAAGGTATCTCCTTTTATTCTGAAATTACCACGATTAAATTGAGCTTCTGTTCTAGAGTATAGACTTTGTACCAAACGTTGAAGAAGCTTCGTTCTCGGAATCTGCTGATCCACTTCGATAGAAATAACATTCTTTTGAAATTCTGCGGGGTTTCCAATACCATACAGACAACTTACCGAAGCAACAACTATAACATCTCGCCGTCCTGAAAGTAATGAGGAAGTTGTGCTTAGTCTAAGTTTTTCAATTTCATCATTGATGGATAGATCTTTTTCGATATAAGTTCCACTTGAAGGGATAAAGGCTTCTGGCTGGTAATAATCATAATAGGACACAAAATACTCAACGGCACTATCCGGAAAAAACGCTTTGAATTCTGAATAGAGTTGTGCAGCTAGGGTCTTATTATGAGCCAGAACCAGTGTAGGTCTTTGAACCTCTTCCACCACATTGGCTATAGTGAAGGTCTTTCCTGATCCTGTGACGCCCAATAAAGTTTGATACCGCTCATTATTATGAAGACCCTTTACCAGTTTATCGATCGCTTGAGGTTGGTCGCCAGCAGGTTTAAAATCTGATTTCAGAGTAAACTTCATAAAGTTAATTTTTGGCGAAGATACTTGGAAAGGAAGTCATCGCAAACTTTCTTTATGTCCTTTGGCATTACTTTCACAAGTGAATATACTTCAAGATATAGGTGACAATTCGACTCCTTATGTTACTGAAAAATAATCTCTTTATTGGTTTTTGGTATTTTTTTGACTTGATATGGAATCAACAGAGGCAAGGTGACCATAGAACCTTCAGGAGAATTATTTTGCATCTTGAAGATAAGTGTAGTTTCATTTTCACTTTCAAATAAAATTTCAATAGAATACCCGCTGGTATTCCTAATTTTATCTGTAGCTATTAATAGTATATATTGTTGAAAGTTGATTGGATTTTCATCAAAATAACTTAAGAATGATTCTTTGTCTGCAAAGGTGTTTTCAAGCTCAGATTGTCTGCTGATACCCAAATTCCGATTGGCTAGGGAGCTATTTTCATCGTTAAAATTGCCCTCTTTGACGAATTCTAATCTAGAATCAGCTTTAGCGTTATCATCCTCTGAAGAGCAGCTGAAAAGAACCATGGAAAGGAGTAGAAGAAGGATAGGTTTTATAATTCATTTTTTATTAAGATATTAAAAATGAGTAAGGCCTGCTTTAGTGTAATGAAAACCTTACTAAAACTTCACTCTTCACTTCCATCTGATCAAAAGATAGGTTTGGAGAATAGGTTTCATTTATGGAGGAGGCTCCTCTTATCTGAACACCAGAGGCTTTTCCTTGTAAAGCATAGGTATAGGAGTTGGTTTCCGAAATATATATCGCCTTACCAATATCTTGCCCTATGGCTTTAGACATTGCTCCAGCAGCTTCTTTTGCATGAGTCACTGCTTTTGCTTTCATCTGTGATTTAATAAGATCAATTTGCGAGTGTTCCGTTTTTCCTAAGTTGATATTAGAAATCTCAATGTCTTGTAATGCGTTTAAGACCTTACCTAAAGTAGAGGCCTGATACACCAAAAGGCTGTAGGACTTATTTTTTAGAATTTTCTGACCAGACAAAAAATAAGATTTAAAGTTACTCCCAGCATCAGTTATAAAAAGTTGCTTTTCAATATCAATAGATAGTTTTTCTAATTCTGAAATCATCTTTTGTTCCTGCTTTTCGACGCTTGTTCTTCCATGGGTATCGTCTTCAGATATTAAAATATCCAAGTAAATCCTGTCTGGACTTACTAACGTGTCGGCGCTCCCTTTAACTTCTATATAAGGTTGATCAATAAAGTTTTTTTGCTGAGCTATAGCGTTGGAGATACATAAGAAGAATATTAAAAAGCTGAGTAAAGATTTCATAAGGTTTCAGTTTAAAAAAGATTAAGTTAGTTTTATGTACGGGTCAGCGCTTTAAGGTAAAATGGCCTGTTTCCAACCGACCATCTGTAAATTGGATGCGGAACCAATAGTCATCCGTGGGCATATTTTGACCAGTGTAGGTTCCATCCCATCCCCGATCTTGATTCGTAAACGAAGCTAACAGTTTGCCGAAGCGGTCATAGACTTCCAGCTGAATATTCTCTTGATGGGTTCCGGATAAACCGCTTATTTTCCAAATATCATTGATGCCATCTCCATTAGGCGTAAAAAACTTCATAATTCCCAGCACACTCACTGTTTTTTGCGAAACTCCACAGCCTAATTTATCGCGAACAAAAATAGTGTAGATTCCAGGATTCAAGTTTTCGAATCTATTGGATTCTTGAAAATTAATAGGTTCATTTAATGCATACTCATAAACACCTAAACTAGAAGGATTAAGAGTAATTTCAATAAATTTATTATCCCTTGAAGAATCTTCTACATTCACCTCAAAAACAGCGATATTGGACTCGATAACTTCAAAGGTTTTAAAGACAGAACAACTAGAATTCGGTCCTTTTATTTCAACGCTATAAATCCCAGCTTGGTTAACTCCTAAATTTTGAGATATTTCTCCCGTAGACCATAAAAACTCATAGTTTGACGAATTTTCATCACCCTTTAAAGCCTCGAGGACAATTGGATTTGGGAAATCTTCAATACAATAAATAACCAACTCATCGTCCAAGTTAACATCAGGAAACTCTTGGATAATCAGCTCGACTTCTACTATAGAGGTGCAAATACCAAAAGTGGTCACTTTAGCAAAAAGAGATTCTAATCCTTCCGTATTTATAAAGCTAGGAGATGTAGGTATCGGGTTATTTTCTAAATCAGCATCTTGAAAGTTCCTATAAAAAATCAAGTTGATCTCATTAGGGTTCACTTGAGAATCATCAGCGAGAATAGTCTTGATTTCAGTTAAGTCAAAAGTTGCAAAGTCCTCTTGGACTTCTTTACAAGCAATGAGTTCTGCGTCGTTGTACTCAGGACTTTTATTAAAATTGACTCGAGCTATTCCTGTTAGAGGGCAATCGCCAGTATTCAAATCCACTTCTAGACTATAATTTTCTTGAAGGGGAAAATTTGAATTTGCAGGTATATTTATATCTAAAAAATAATCAGTTTCCCCGGGTAAAGTGATGCCTTCCTTCTTCCAGACATAACTAGCTCCAGGGATGTCGTCACAACTCAGTGTATAGGAGTAAATGTCACAAAGGCTGACTTGTTCTATGACTTCATCTGTGGGAGAATCAACAATAGGAATCCGTTTATTGAAAAGCGATTGGATAAAAGGAGGGAGTCCGAAAGTAGCAATTTTGCCATTAAGAGAAATCGCTCCTTGAAAGGCGCTTTGGCTATAGTTGCTAGCAGTACCAAGTTCGTTTGGATTATTGATGACTCCTAAAGTAGAAGTGCTTAATAAAGAATGATAAATTTTACCATCTGGTCCTAGTTGAAGTGCCGTCCTAGTCACACTTAAGTTGGTGATGGATGTGATAGAACTTGGAATATCCGTAGAACTTAAATCCCATTGATAAATTTTATTGAATGTATCCTCTACTGTGGCATAGACTTTTGTTCCGTCTTGGGAAAATTCTACTCCGTAAGCATTCACTCCAGCAATCAATTCAAGTGGGTTTGTAACGGTTCCAGCCAAATTATTAAAATCATATATATAGACATTACCATCGCCAAAGTCGCTATTCCTATCAATGGGGTTGAAGTTCGTGGTGTTATGAGCGATAAGTAATTTGTCTCCAAGAGGAGAGGCTTTTAAGTAACCTATAGCCGCTCTGCGATAATTATCAACCTCTAGGAGAGGAGGGACTTCTGAAATCATGGGGGTCTCATCTATCCCAGCTTGATCGATAAAAAATGCATAAAATTTATTTCTGAAGTGTGTAATTACCCATACTGAGTTACAGTCGCGACCTCTGACGGCTGTAATTTTTTCGGAAGCTTTGTATTTTA
The DNA here is from genome assembly GCF_002836055.1 of Psychroflexus sp. MES1-P1E. Taxonomy (GTDB): domain Bacteria; phylum Bacteroidota; class Bacteroidia; order Flavobacteriales; family Flavobacteriaceae; genus Psychroflexus. The sequence goes on along the minus strand of NZ_PJBS01000314.1, from coordinate 40,146 downwards.
TCTGTTCAGAATCACTAACATCATAAGTGATTAACTCTTTGTTCTTTTCACTTGGGATTACGTTTCCCAATCCGCCGCCAAGGCTTAAGTCTACAATTGAATAATTCAACCCATTATTAAATCCATCATCAGTTTCTGGAACACCTTGATCAGTATCAGTATATAAAGGAATTGAATTTCCATTGCTATTTGCAGGGCCCTGTTTAGGATAAGCGTTGGCGTTTTCATGGTGGGGCTCATCGATGGTAAAGACAAAATAAAGATCAGGATTTGTGGGATGAGGAACAATAAGTCCACTAGAGGTACTGGATGGATCGCCCTTTAATCCTGTGCCATTAAAATAATCTGCATTGGACATGATTTGGTGATTCCTATTCCAAATCGTTCTTCCATCGGTATACATCAATAGATTACCATTGGCATCGGAAATCGAAGAACAGCCTTCATTAGTGCTCAGCTGTCCATTAGTAAGCGCCGAAGGTGGATTGGTGTTGAAGGTAATTCCAGCTTGGGAACCAAAATACCAGTTATTGGCTTCACCCTGAGCTGAAGCTCCCCAGAAGAACAATAAAAAAATAGAGAAGATGACTTTATTCAAATTCAGTTTTTCCTCAAATATAATTTAAAGATCTCTTTTCTGAAGGAGTTTCCAAGAGGAATAAATAAAAATGAAACTCCATCCTAGTACAATTAAAACGGCAGACCATTCTACATCATAGGATTTGGTAAACTCGGAGTTTAGTTGAACTGCCGTTGATTTTACAATTCCTAATTTGGTTAAGGGTTCTACAATAAGATTGTCCATGGCTTGAAGAGGGAGAAAATTGAGAATAAAATCTAAAGACTCTGCCTGAAACTTGACTACAAGCTGAACAATACCTTCAAACACCCAGATCAAAAATAAAAACCCTAGTGCAAAGGCAGATCGCTTAAGAAGAATGCCAAAAAATAAACACATGGAGAAAAATCCTACCAGTTTGAGAAAATAGGCCAGAATATACTCTAAGTCAGAGAAAATAATTCCGATTTCATCGTAGTCAGAAAATATTAATCCCAAGGTCAGACTCACTATAAACAAGAGAAGTGTAGAGGCTAAGGCAAACGCAACAACGCCGTAAAACTTCGAAAGGATAAATTCTTTTTTGCTCAAGCCATCTATTAAATTCTGCTTCAAGGTTCTATGGGTATATTCGCTAGAGACCATAGAGACAATAACGATAGCTAAAAACAACTTTAGAAAAGCCACGAAATAGGCGTTGAAATGCCAGATGTAAGGAAAGTTAAAAATCCCTTGGTCGGCTAGCCTAAAGTCTATAGAACCAAAATTGAAACGTATAGAAGCAAATAAAGCGATAGCACTAAAGAGTAAAAAATAAATAAGACTCAATACTTTGGCCGCTTTATTATTTTTTAATTTATGGAATTCAATGGATAGTAGTCTTAGCATAACTGTGTATTATTGTTCTTTGGTGAGTTTTAAAAATTGTTCCTCCAAGGTTTCTTTTCGCTGGACAAGGTGAGTGAGAACGATGTCTTTATCAAAACTCTCTTGGTTTAGTAATTGAGCACTATATGGTTTTGAAAGAATCGCTTTAATGATATCTGTTTCACCTTTCTCATAACTTTCTATAGCAGGATGATTTTCTAAAAATACTTTGAGTTCACTGTCAGATTCGCTTTTCAATTCAAAAAAACCATGAGTGGCATTCATTTCATCTACGGGACCAGAATATAGTTTTACTCCTTTTCGAATCACAATCACATGCGTGCAGACTTTTTCAACCTCATCCAACAGGTGAGAGGCCAAAAGAATAGTCATGCCTTCACTGGCAATTTTTTTCATGATTTCTCGAATTTGATGGATTCCTTGTGGGTCTAATCCATTGGTAGGCTCATCTAGAATAAGAATTTCTGGGTCATTCAGCAAAGCAGAAGCTATCGCAAGCCTCTGTTTCATCCCTAACGAATAACTTTTAAAATGGTCTTTTTTACGATCCAGAAGATTTACAGTCTCCAATACCTCGTCTATTCTTGAGGTATGAATGCCTTTAATTTTGCAAACCAATTTAAGGTTGTCCTCAGCACTCATGCTTGGATAAAAGTTTGGACTCTCTATAATAGCCCCCACTTTTTTAAGGGCTTCATGGGTGTTGAGAGTTCCATCAAACCAATTAAATGAGCCAGATGTAGGGTTTACAACATTTAATACTATGCCTAAAGTTGTAGATTTTCCGCTCCCATTGGGGCCAAGAATGCCATAAACGTTTCCTTTCTGAATGTCGAAGGATAAATTATTAACGGCTGTAAGACTCCCAAATTTTTTAGTTAGTCCTTTTAGTTGAAGTATGGTTTCCAAAGTCAATTGATTTATTATAAGACGAGAAGCATAGAGTATTGTTACAATTTGAGAAAGCAAATTTGCTACCTTTGAAAAAAAAGAACATGGAAAAGAGACTCATGTCTAGGAAAAAACCAACGTTTCCTATCAACGTGCAACTCAATAGATATTTGCAGACTTACAATAGGAATACAAGGATTCCTGTGTCTTACGATGACTTGTTGAGATTTTCTGGTTCGATTGTGGTATACGACAGAGCAGATGAAGATACCTTGTGGGTGAGATGCTATTATTCTGATTACGAACGAGAAGAAATAGACAATAGCCTTAAGCGGGTTTACCTCATCTTACATTCTGATGGTCGAAGTGATCATATGGATTTTCTTAATGTGGATGCTATTGATTACTGCACCTTTGGAAACTCAAAGCCCTTTAGAATAAAGATAAGAAATGTACTTAATGACAACTTCACCTACTTTTACGTCAAGAAAGCAGATGCTTCCAGGATATACGGGTTGGAATTTGAACACATACTGTCTCCAAATCGCATCAATTTTTTGGTGTATAAAGACACTTTAATTGAAGAGCATATTGTTGGTATTCCAGGCGATGTTTTTATCAAGGAGCAGTTACCAAAGTGCAGCGATCGGGCTAGGAATGAAATTGCAAAACAATTTGTAAAATTTGATGAACGCTGTACAATTAGGCTTTTAGGGGATATGCGTTCTTATAATTATGTGGTGATTCCTACTCACGATTTTGATCATGTGGATTATAAAATAAGAGCTATAGATTTTGATCAGCAGAATTACGAAGGCAACCTAAAGGTGTACCAACCTCATTTTTTTAAGGAAAATCGGTCCATGGTTAAATTGGTCTCGGATCTTCTTCAGGAGTCCTCTATAAAACAATACCAAAAAGAGGAACGTTCCCAAGTTGCTAAACGCCTTATTACTTCAGAAAAACGGTTTAGGATGTTGATTCGCAGTATGATCAAAGACAGAATCTCTTCAGAAGGAAATGTAAAAATGCTACGGAATCAACTGGTGGCTTATACCAAAGATATAAGATTTAAGCGTTGCAAAACGATGGGGCACATTTTGAAAACAGCATTAGACTTTGTCAAGCGAAATTATTTAGAGGTAGAATAATTCAGAGGACGACCTTCTTTTATACGCTTGGTTTTTCCTATTTTTAGGGTCAAATAAAATTTATATACATGAAAAAAATCAGTTTTCTTTTCTTAGCTATAGGATTTGGATTCTTATCTATGCCTTCAGCTCATGCTCAGCTAGACAATAATCAATCCGATTTTGATGAATTTATGGACAGGTCTGGTAACCGATACCGATCTTCCTCAGGTAAACCTGGTCCAGACTATTTTCAAAATGAAGCCGATTATAATATCAAAGTCAATTTAGACCCAGAAACTCATACTGTGTCTGGTCAGCTGACGATGACTTATACCAATAACAGTCCAGAAAATTTGGAGTACATCTGGATGTATCTAGAACAAAATAGATTTACAGAAAATTCTAGAGGAACCTTAACTACCCCTGTTGAAGGCAATCGCTACAATGGTGATCCTCTAGGTGGGGTTAAAATTACAAATCTCCAAGCTAAAGTAAAGAGATCGACCTCTACCAAATATCTTATTACCGATACGCGTATGCAAGTGTTCTTCAATAAACCTTTGAAAGCAAAAGGTGGAACTGCTGAGGTCTCAATGAATTTTGAATTTGAAGTTCCTGTAAATGGAATGGATAGAATGGGGCGCCTAAGCACAGAGAATGGAGAAATCTACGCTATGGCCCAATGGTTTCCTCAGGTAGCCGTCTTTGATGATATTGAAGGTTGGAATGTAGAACCTTATCTAGGAGCAGGTGAATTTTATTATGATTATGGCGATTTTGACATTGAAATTACAGTACCTCATAATTATGTTGTTGTTGGCTCGGGGGAATTACAGAATCCTAAAGATGTAATGTCTTCTATCTTGTACGATAGATATAAAAAAGCTTTGGAGAGTCAAGAAACAGTGACTTTGATTTCTTCTGAAGAAATTGGAGAGTCAAGGATGTTTGCCAATCAAAGTGGCACTCAGACTTGGAATTATGAAATTGAAAATTCCAGAGATTTTGCATTTGCTGCTTCCAAAGCTTTTATTTGGGACGGAGCTCAATTCAATCTTCCTAGTGGTAAAACAGGTTTAGCCCATTCGGTCTATCCTATTGAAAGCGATGGACAAGACGCTTGGTCTAGGTCTACAGAATATAGCAAAGCATCTATAGAATACTATTCTGAAAAATGGTATGAATATCCCTATCCATCAGCTGTCAACGTTGCAGCGGATATAGGTGGTATGGAATATCCTGGCCTTAATTTTTGCAGTTGGAAGAGTAAAGGCAGTGGTCTTTGGGGAGTTACCGATCACGAATTTGGTCACAACTGGTTCCCTATGATAGTGGGGAGTAACGAAAGACGTTATGCTTGGATGGACGAAGGGTTTAATACATTTATTAATTACTACAGTACAAAGGCTTTTAACGATGGGGAATACCCTACCCGACTGAATCAACCAAGAAGTTTAACCGGTTGGTTTTTAGGCGATAATCGAGAAGGAATTGATACCTATCCAGATATGGCTAATCTTAGAAACCTAGGAATGATAGCTTATTACAAGCCAGCACTGGGATTGGTGATGTTAAGAGAATACATTTTGGGGGAGGAGCGTTTTGATTATGCATTCAGATCTTATATTGAAGCCTGGGCCTTCAAACACCCACAACCTATTGATTTCTTCAATCATATGGAAAATGCTGCTGGAGAAAATCTGTCTTGGTTTTTTAAAGCTTGGTTCTATGGCACAGGAAATATTGATTTAGCAATTGATTCCCTAACAGAAAAAGATGGCGCATATTTTCTAACAGTTTCCAATAAGGGCGATATCCCTATGCCTATGCACATGCAAATCACTTTTGAAGACGGGTCCACTAAAATGAAAAGTCTTCCTGTGGAAATATGGCAAAGAAGGGACACTTGGACACATAAGTTTGAAACTGAAAAACCTATAAAATCCATTGAACTGGATCCTACAAAAATCTTGATGGACGTTAATTTCTCTAATGATAAATGGCCTTTAGATATTTATAAAGACTAATTTCTAAGTCAAACTATACACCAAAAACGACCTCAATTTGAGGTCGTTTTTTTATTCACTTAGCTGAGGAATTCAGCTTATAGTTTGGTGCAAATTCATACCAAAAAAGCTAATCTATAGTTTTGAGTAAAATTTTTAAATTGAGATCTATTGAACTATAAATCACACTAAAGAGTTTTTTTCTTACGATCAATAATGAATTAAAGTCCAGAAATACTTTCAGCAGTGATTTGTCTATCCACTTTCTTCAACAAGCCTTGTAAAACTTTTCCAGGACCTACTTCTGTAAAGTCTGTGGCGCCGTCAGCAAGCATCTTTCGCATGGTCTGCGTCCATTTGACGGGGGCAGTTAATTGTTTGATCAAATTGATTTTGATCTCCTCAGGATCAGATACTGCAGTGGTCGTTACATTTTGATACACAGGACATTTTGGAGTCTGGAAGGCCGTTGACTCTATCGCTTTAGCAAGTTCTTCTCTAGCAGATTCCATGAGAGGAGAGTGAAAAGCTCCACCTACAGGAAGCATCATAGCCCGTTTTGCCCCTTTTTCTTTTAAAGCTTCACAGGCTTTTTCTACAGCGTGATGAGTTCCTGAAATCACCAATTGCCCAGGACAGTTATAGTTAGCAGGAACGACGATACCTTCTATGGTTTTGCAGACATCTTCTACTACCTTGTCTTCTAGACCAATGACTGCGGCCATGGTAGATGGATTCATTTCACAGGCTTTTTGCATCGCCAAAGCTCGCTTATGGACCAGTCTTAAGGCATCTTCAAACTTTAAAGTCCCGTTAGCGACCAAGGCTGAAAATTCACCTAAAGAGTGTCCGGCGACCATATCGGGTTGAAACGAATTGCCTAAGACTTTACTTAAGATGACGGAGTGAAGAAAGACAGCAGGTTGAGTGACTTTAGTTTCTTTCAAGTCCGCTGCGGAGCCTTCAAACATGATTTTGGAAATATCAAAACCAAGAATGTCGTAGGCTTGGTGAAATAGAGCTCTAGCTTTTTCAGACGAATTATAAAGATCTTTACCCATGCCTGCAAACTGAGCGCCTTGTCCTGGAAATATATATGCTTTCATAAAGTTGTATTTTAAAATATATGCATCAAATATACTATTTTGACGGATTTTTGAAAGACTATGATCTAAAGCTCTTCCTCGATTTATAAAAATTTCATCAATGACATTTGTTTCTGCGAGCTTTATAACTTATCTCTCAAAGATACAACCTCAAGGGTGCTGAGAGCGTGGGGTAAAGTAGCACGAAGTTCTGGACTTCGCCTGCTTAACAAAAAGTTCTCGACTCCGCTCGAACATAAACAAGGTGTTGGTTTTTTTTTGAATAGAAAGGCTCGAACATCAACAAGGAGTCAAATAGCGTTGGGTTCTCGACTCCGCCTGCCTAACACAAAAATTCTCTTCTCCGCTCGAACATAAACAAGGTGAAGAATTTTTTTTTAATATCAAGGTGAAAGCTTAGGCTGATTGATAGACGAAGTGGTATGAGTTATGGGTAAAGCAACACAAAGTTCTCGACTTCGCCTGCCTAACACAAAGTTTTCGACTCCGCTCCAACAAAAACAAGGAGTCAAGAAGGCTTGATGACAAACAAGAGGTTTGAGTTTATCTTAATGAATAGAAGACTTGAGCTTGAAATAAGCAACAAAATTTTAACACCTGTCCAAATCAGGAGAAATGAATATTATTCTTATGTTTGCATCATGCTTAAAACAAATAACATATCTTGGTGGTGGTCTTTATTACGTCAAACGTCGTGATTTAGGTCCTGCTATGTAAATATATCATAAAGGCTTGTCTATCACGACAAGCCTTTTTTCATTTATAACATTTGAACAAACACTATGAGTTATTCACTTAAAACCACTCACCAAAAGCTTCTGGCAGATACTTTTACGCCAGTAAGTGCCTATCTAAAGATAAGGGATAGATACCCGAATTCTCTTCTTTTGGAAAGTAGCGATTACCATACCAACGATAACAGCTTTAGTTATATCTGTTGTAATCCTATTGCCCATTTCAAGGTTGAAAATGAACGGGTAGAACTCAAGTATCCCGATGGCAGCTTTAAACATATCGATATTGATGCTGAGGTAGATGTTACCGATGAGTTACAAAAGTATTTGGCTGAATACGACGTAGAAGAACAAGACTTTAAATTTCTAACGCAAGGTCTTTTTGGCTTTACCACTTACGATGCGGTACGGTATTTTGAGAAACTGACTATTGATAAGAGCAAGTCCAAACTTGACTTACCTGATATGCTTTACAATGTCTTTCAAAATGTGATTGTAATCAATCATTTCAATGATGAGGCTTATATTTTTGACCATAGTTATGATGGATCTAGTCGCCTTTCAGAATTGAAATCTTTGCTAAAGAATCAAAATTATACCGAATATGATTTTGAATTAGATGGTAAAGAAGAATCCAATATTACTGATGAAGAATTTATGGCTTCTGTGAGCAAAGCGAAGGTGCACTGCCAACGTGGGGATGTTTTTCAAATGGTGATGTCAAGACGATTTTCTCAAGGTTTTAAAGGCGATGAATTTAATGTATATCGCAAATTGAGAAGCATCAACCCAAGTCCGTATCTGTTTTACTTCGATTTCGGTGACTATAAAATTTTTGGAAGTTCTCCGGAAGCCCATTTGGTGGTTCAAGATGGAAAAGCAGAAATACACCCTATTGCTGGGACTTTTAAGCGGACTGGGAATGATCAAGACGATGCTGCCATGGCCTTGAAATTGTCTGAAGATGCTAAAGAAAACTCTGAACATGTGATGCTGGTGGATTTAGCCAGAAACGATTTAAGCCGAAATGGGAAGAAGGTCAAGGTAGAAACCTATAAAGAGGTGCAATATTTCTCGCACGTGATTCACTTGGTGAGTAAAGTAACGGCGGAGGTAAAGCAAGAAGACAGCTTAAAGCTCCTTGGCGACACCTTTCCTGCTGGAACCCTAAGCGGCGCACCAAAACACAATGCGATGACTTTAATTGAGAGTTACGAAAACGTAAGCCGTGAAGCTTATGGCGGAGCTATAGGGGTTATTGATTTTAAAGGAAATATGAACCAAGCGATTATCATCCGTAGTTTTGTGAGCAAAGATTTGAAATTATATTACCAAGCGGGAGCAGGAGTCGTGAGCGACAGTACAGAAGAAAATGAATTACAAGAAGTCATCAACAAACTTGGAGCTTTGCGTAAAGCTTTAGACCACTAAAATTCAAACCATGAAAAAAATATTAGTTATAGATAATTATGATTCTTTTGTGTACAACTTGGTGCATTATTTGGAAGAATTTGATGCAAACGTTACTGTTAAGCGAAACGATGAGGTCAGTCTAGGAGAGATCGAGTCTTATGATAAAATCTTACTCTCCCCTGGTCCTGGTATTCCTGAGGAAGCTGGCCAGTTGAAGGCTATCATAAAAGCCTATGCTCACCAAAAACCAATGTTAGGTGTTTGCCTTGGTCAACAAGCTATCATGGAAGTTTTTGGGGGTGAGTTATTGAATTTAGACAAGGTACACCATGGCGTGGCTTCTGAAATTAAAACCCTAGTAGACGATGAAATTTTATACAAGGATTTGCCTAAAGTTATGATGGTAGGGCGTTATCATTCTTGGGTCGTTAAGCCTGAATTACCAGACTGTCTTATGGCAACCTCTATCGATGAGCAGGGACAAATCATGTCGTTACGCCACAGAGAATTCGACGTGAGAGGGGTTCAGTTTCACCCTGAGTCGGTGCTGACTCCAGAAGGAAAACAAATGATTAAAAACTGGATCGAAAGCTAATTTACTCTCAAAACGACTATAAAATGAAATATATACTCAATCGCTTAATTCAACAGGAACAGCTTTCTAAAGAGGAAGCCAAAGAAGCTCTATTACAGATCTCCAACGGTGAGTTTAGTGATTTACAAATTGCCTCTTTTCTAACTGTTTTTATGATGCGAAGCATCAGTGTGGAGGAACTAGAAGGCTTTCGCGATGCCTTGCTCGAGCTTTGTATTCCTGTAGATTTTCAAGGAGAAACCCTTATGGATTTATGTGGTACCGGTGGTGATGGTCAAAACACCTTTAATGTGTCTACAGCGGCTTCGTTTGTAGTGGCTGCGATGGATGTAAAAGTTGCTAAACACGGTAACTATGGCGTGTCTTCGGTGAGCGGAAGCTCTAATGTTTTGGAGGCGATGGGCATTAAGTTTTCCAACGAACAAGGTTTTTTAGATTCTTGTCTGGAGAAAGCCAATATTGCCATTCTTCATGCACCGCTGTTCCATCCCGCTATGAAAAACGTAGCGCCTATCCGGCAGTCTTTAGCTCTAAAGACATTTTTTAATATGTTAGGACCTATGGTAAATCCCGCTCGTCCAGACTTGCAGTTAGTTGGAGTTTATGATTTGGAGCTCTTGAGAAAGTATCAATATCTCTATCAAAAAACATCTAAGACCTATTGTATTCTGCATGATCTCAACCAGTATGATGAGATTTCGTTGACGGCGAAAACCAAATGCGTGACCAATTCCAAAGAAATCTTTCTTTCTGCGGAAGATTTTGGAGTCTTACCAGTGTCGAAAGAAGAGATTTATGGCGGTGATACGGTAGAAGCTGCTGCCGATATTTTTTATCAAATCCTCAGCGGAAAAGGGACGGTCGCACAAAATCATGTGGTCTGTGCCAATGCTGCAGCGGCTATTTCCACGGCAAAGCCTGTAGCGATAAGTGACGCCTTTATAGAAGCTAAAGCTATTTTGGAAGGTGGTAAAGCTTTAGAAGTATTAAATCAACTAAAAACCATAAGTCAGTTATGAAGCGGATTTTAGAAGAAATCATAGAGTACCAATACGCAGTAGTCAGGCATAAGAAACTCAGTATGCCAGTGGAGGTTTTAAAAGCCTTCCCTGAGTTTTCTAGTCCCACACGAAGTTTCAAGTCAGCAGTGGCAAATTCAGAATTGGGGATCATTTCAGAATTTAAGAGACGTTCCCCAAGTAAAGAAGCCATCCACCTAAAAGCAGATGTGATGGAGATTGCTCAAGCTTATGAACAGATGGGTGCAGCAGGCATGTCAGTTTTAACCAATCAGCGTTATTTTGGTGGGAGTTTAGAAGATTTGCAATTGGCAAAATCGGTTTGTGACTTGCCTTTATTACGCAAAGATTTTATGGTCGATGCTTATCAGGTTTATGAAGCTAAAGCCTATGGCGCCGATGCGATTTTATTAATAGCGAATGCTTTGCCAGCTCAGAAACTAGAAGAATTGGCGGTTTTAGCCCATAATTTAGGTTTAGAAGTCCTTTATGAAATCCATGAAGCGAAAGAAATTCATAACTTATCGGAATCGCTTATCGACTTGATTGGAGTGAACAATCGGAATCTTCAGACTTTTGAGGTGTCACTTCAGCAAGGCTTGGACATGTTGCCACATTTACCAAAAGACCTTCTAAAGATTTCCGAAAGTGGGATACAAGATGAGAGGACTATTAAACGTCTTATCGAACAAGGCTTTAATGGCGTTTTAGTGGGTGAGTTTTTTATGAAACAACATAAATCTAGCAAGTCATGAAGATAAAGGTATGCGGAATGAATGACGCTGGAAACATTGAGGCTATCAGTCAGTTGGAGGTAGATTACTTGGGTTTTATATTCTACAAAGCCTCCCCTCGATATGCCGAGACTCCAGTTCACCTGCCGGAGACTCTCCAAAAAGTGGGAGTGTTCGTCAACGAAAGTGAGGAGCTCATCTTGGAGAAAGTCAAGCAATTCGATCTAGACGTAATTCAGCTCCATGGTCACGAAACCCCAGAGTTTTGCGAAGATATTTCCGAGGCTTTAGCTAAAAACGGATATCCTAAGGTTGAACTTTGGAAGGTGTTTTCGATCAAAACCCCAGAGGATTTTGAAGGTATGGAGGCTTATAGTTTTTATGTCCATAAGTATCTACTGGACACCAAAGGACAATACAGGGGAGGTAATGGACAAAAATTCGATTGGCAGATGCTATATCAGAGGGACTTCTCAAAACCCGTGATGTTAAGCGGAGGGATAGGGCCTGAGGATGCCGAAGCGGTTGTAAAACTGTACCAAGATGGTATAATAGAAGGCGTAGACGTTAATAGTGGCTTTGAAGACGAGCCCGGACTTAAAAATAAAATAGCAATAAAAAAATTCATTAAAACCATTAGAACTTATGAGCAAGTATAGCGCGAATGACAAAGGATTTTATGGTGATTTTGGGGGGGCTTACATCCCAGAATTATTATATCCTAATGTGGAAGAATTAAGACAAAACTACAAGCAGATTATTGCTACGGACGATTTTCAGAAGCAATTTAAAAGTCTCTTAAAAGATTATGTAGGGCGACCAACGCCTTTATATCTAGCCGAGAATCTCAGCGAAAAGTACAAGGCTAAGATTTATCTGAAGCGTGAAGATTTATGTCACACAGGCGCACATAAAATCAATAACACCGTAGGGCAGATCCTACTTGCCAAGGCCTTGGGCAAGCACCGCATTATTGCGGAGACTGGAGCCGGACAGCATGGGGTGGCAACAGCTACGGTTTGTGCGTTAATGGGACTGGAGTGTATCGTCTATATGGGAGCTGTCGACATCGAGCGTCAAGCCCCTAACGTGGCGAGAATGAAAATGTTGGGAGCGACGGTTGTCCCAGCGAACTCAGGGAGTAAAACTTTGAAGGATGCTACTAACGAGGCGATTCGGGATTGGATTAACCATCCTAAAGATACCCATTACATTATCGGTTCTGTGGTAGGACCGCATCCGTATCCTGATATGGTCACTCAGTTGCAGAGTGTTATTTCCAAGGAAGTCAAGACGCAGTTATTAGAGAAGGAAGGTCGGGAATTACCAGATTATCTCATCGCCTGTGTTGGAGGGGGAAGCAATGCTGCAGGGCTGTTCGCCGATTTTATGGATCACGAAGAGGTAGGGATCATCGGTGTAGAAGCATCTGGGAAAGGAGTGGAGACGAATGAGTCTGCGGCGACAACTATTTTAGGTCGAGAAGGCATCATCCACGGGAGTAAAACCTTGCTGATGCAAAATACCGATGGACAAATCACCGAGCCGTATTCTATTTCTGCAGGACTGGACTATCCAGGGATTGGACCTATGCACGCGAATCTCTATAAAACAGGGCGTGGGAAATTTGTCTCTATTACCGATGCTGAAGCTATGGAAGCAGGCTTAGAGTTGAGCCGTATAGAAGGGATTATCCCTGCGATAGAAACGGCGCATGCTTTTGCGATTTTCAAGTATTTGGATTTCAAAGAAGACGATGTGTTGGTCTTTAACTGCTCAGGACGTGGCGATAAAGATTTAGATACCTACAGAACGTATTTCGGATATTAAGGTCTTCGGAAAGACATACAGCTAGCTTAGATGCTTAGCAAATTTAATTTAAACCTCTTATGAATAGAATTAATAGAGCCTTGGCTCAAGATAAAAAATTGATTTCCATTTATTTCACTGCGGGATACCCGCAGTTGGAAGACACCACTGAAGTCATCAAACGCCTTACCGACTCGGGTACCGATGTGATTGAAATCGGGTTGCCGTATAGCGACCCTTTGGCGGATGGACCTGTGATCCAAAAAAGCTCAGAGCAAGCCTTAAGAAATGGCATGAGTACCAAAAAACTATTTCAACAGCTGGAAGGTATTCGTGATCATGTGGATATTCCTCTCATTGTGATGGGGTATTTCAATGCGATGTTACAGTTTGGGGTGGAAGATTTCTGCAAAGAATGCGAAGTTATTGGAATTGATGGGATTATCATGCCCGATTTACCCATCGATATTTTTGAAGTGGATTACAAAGAATTATTCGAGGCACATGGCTTAAAATTTATTCCGCTCATCACTCCAGAAACCTCTGCAAACCGAATTAATACGATCGATGCTTTAGGAGATAGTTTTGTCTATATGGTAAGTTCATCCAGTACCACTGGGGGGCAACAAGGCTTTGGAGACGAGGCCTTGTCTTATTTTAAACGCTTAGCCGATATGCAACTTACTAATAAGTTGATGGTAGGCTTTGGTATCAAAGATGCGCTGAGTTTTGAACAAGCGAGCCGGTACACGAGTGGGTGTATAATTGGTTCAGCTTTTATTCAAACCCTTACCAAAACAGGTTTGGACGGCATCCCAGGGTTTATTCAGTCATTGAAGTAGGGAGGTTCGCATATTCGAATAGTCAAGGTTAAGCTATGAATTCATAATTATTTAGACCACTCTTTACTGTCATTTCGTGCATGACAATAGCTGCGATATGGAAGTAAAATTTATTTAACTGCTTTAGCGCCTTCAGCTATAAATCTATAATTCAATTTAGGGGAGACAATTGCCGCGATGTCTTCCTTACTTTTACCAGCATCTTCAGCATAATGCTTTAGTGTTTCCACATCTGTTTTTTCTATAAACGCTCTTCCTTTTACAGCCATCTCATGACCTTTACTGTCCTTTGGAACATAGAACTCGTAATCTTTAAAAGTTACATGCACATTCAAGTCTTCGGGGAGATTTAATTTCATCCAACAGCCTTTTTTAGCACAAACGCTTTGGACTTGAGATTGAAATTGAACTTGAAGGGTATCTCCAATAGATAATTTTTGGTACATTTTCAACATATCCTCTCCTTTTTTAACCTCCTTATTTTCAAAAGACTCTCCAAATTCATCATCGGTTAGAATACTTAATTCTTTTTCTTCTGAAGGAGTTTCTGTGGTTTGTTCAATTGGGCTTTGTTTTTCTTCAGTTGAATTATGTTGTCCGCAAGCTAAAAACATTAATAAGATTGTGAGTAAAAGAAGCTTTTTCATGATAATAATTAAAAATTTATAATAAGAATAACAACAAAGTTAGGAATCTTCCTGAATTAACCTTGCTAAAATTTAGTACATTTGCAAAAAACTAAAAAGTAATGAATAGCACCGATATACGACTAGATATTACTAAAATCCCTAAGTCTCGAATTGACGCTGTGGATTTTGAAAACCTCCAATTCGGGAAGCAGCATGCTGACCATATGATGTACTGCGACTTCATAGATGGAGAATGGCAAACGCCAAAAATTGTTCCTTATGGTCCAATGCAGTTTGAACCTTCTGCTAAGGTATTTCATTATGGTCAGGCGGTCTTTGAAGGTATGAAGGCCTTCAAAGATGAAGAGGACAAGGTTTGGTTATTTCGACCAGAGCAAAATTTTGAGCGTATCAATAAATCTTCTAAGCGGATGGCTATTCCAGAATTCCCTGAAAGTCACTTTTTTGCGTCTTTAGAAGCTTTATTAAAGCTCGATAAAGATTGGGTTAGGAAAGGTGGAGGAAACTCCTTGTATATTCGCCCTTTTGTTATCGCTACAGAAAGTGGTGTATCGGCTTCAGAATCTGACCGGTACCGGTTTATGATCATCACCTGTCCTGCACAAGCGTATTATAGCAAACCTATCAAAGTTATTTTTGCTCAAGATTATAGCCGTGCTGCCGATGGTGGTGTTGGTTTTGCTAAAGCTGCAGGAAATTATGGTGCACAATTTTATCCTACTAAATTAGCCAAGGAAAAAGGCTTAGATCAAATTATTTGGACCGATGCTAGTTCTCATGAGTACTTAGAAGAAGCGGGGACGATGAACATCTTTTTTAGAGTGGGAGATAAACTTTTTACAGCACCAACCAATGATAGAATTCTCGATGGGGTGACTCGTAAAAGCATTATCCAACTTGCTAAAGATAAAAATGTAGAAGTAGTTGTTGATAAGGTTTCTGTAAAACAAATCGTAGAGGCCGCTAAAAGCGGAGAGTTAAAGGAGATTTTTGGAACAGGAACAGCAGCAGCGATCGTGAGAGTCGAAGGCTTTGAGCACGATGACGTGTATTATGATCTTCCAGATATTGAGGAGCCATACGGTACCTTTTTTAAGAAAAACCTTCAAGACATCCAATATAACCGTGTAGAAGATACTCACGGATGGACTCGTCAAGTGATATAAGAAAATTGTCATATAAATCAAAGAAGCCCAATGTACCCTCATTGGACTTCTTTGATTTACATACTAATGGTGTAATGGTGTAGTAGTATAATGGTGAACTGGTAGACTGGTGGACTCGTAATTGGTGAGTCGGTTTTCAATTTTCAGTTGTCTGTTTTCTGTCTGTGGTGAGTCGTGAGCTAGTATAGTGGTGTAATGGTGAGTAGTTCATGTCAGTTCGAGTGATGGGTTTGTGTCGACAAAACACTCAATGATCAGATTTTATATTTAGAATTTCAAAATTGACAAGTCAAATTTTTATGAAAACGGTCACCTGATAGTTAGAAAACAGCCTACGAAAAGAGGTCGTAAAAATTAAAGTGAAGGTGTCGTAAAATTTTAGACTGTTTGAGACCGACTTAAGGAGGTTGAGTTTCTAAAATTTAGATATCAAACGTAAATTTTAGACTGAAGTTCGTGAGCCTAGATTTTTTTGGTTCGTTTTTTCATCAATGGAAAAAATGAATGAAAACACTAATTCTTTCTAAAGTTTAAATAAGGAGACACACTTGAAAAGATTCCGTATCGTGAGTAGTGTAATGGTGTAGTAGTGAGTAAAATAATTAGGAATCGATAATTAAGAATTTTTAATTAAAAAAGTAGTTTTATCGAAGCAGGCTACTAAGGGCATTGAGGCAGGCTTAAGGTGACAAGCTTCTCGATACAAAGAAAACGGCCTACTAAATTCACCCGTAAAAATTGAGGCAAAAGCCTCGCGAAATTTTAGACTGTTTGAGGCTTTTTTGAGCCGAGTTTCTGAAATTTAGAGGGTGAGCGATAATTTTAGGAAGAATTTCGTGAGCCTAGATTTTTTTGGTTCGTTTTTTCATCAATGGAAAAAAGGAATAAAAACACTAATTCTTTCTAAAGTTTAAATAAGGAGACACACTTGAAAAGATTCCGTATCACGCTATCGCTTGCACGGAATAACAATGCCAAGTTTAGGGTGACAACTATTGAAGATTTCTTATGCTGCCTTAAGTCTCGAGATTATTTCAGCCTCTGGTCGAAGTATAAAGACTCACTTTAGCATCTAGTTAAAACCTTACTAAACCTTAGCTAAGGCTAAAATAATCTCGCTAAATTTATGCTAAATATCATTTGATTGTATGCGGGTTTTAATTACAGGAGCAACAGGATTAGTCGGACAAGCTTTAGTCAAGTTATTCCATGAGAAAGGCATAGGGGTAAACTATCTAACCACAAGCAAATCCAAAATTAAAACGCTACCTAATTATCAAGGTTTTTATTGGGATCCTTCTAAGTCAGAATTAGATGTCGAAAGCTTAAAAGACGTCGCGACTATCATTAACCTAGCTGGAGCGAGTGTTGCAAAAAAATGGACGTCTTCCTACAAAAAAGAGATTTTAAACAGCAGACTAGACACCTTAATGACGCTCAAAAAAGCCTTGTCTACCGAAGACCATCAAGTTGAGCAACTTATTTCTGCCAGTGCCATTGGGCTTTACAAAGATTCGTTGACCAAGTTTCATGAGGAAGATCAATTTTCTCCAGGCAGCAATTTTTTGGCAGATGTCGTATTGCAGTGGGAAGCCGCTGCCGATGAGGTGGGTAAACTTGGAATAGACGTCGCTAAAATCAGAATAGGACTGGTTTTAGCTAAAGATGGCGGTGCCCTTGAAAAAATAAAGCAACCTATCGAAAATTATATAGGGGCGCCCCTAGGAACTGGGAAACAATGGCAATCATGGATTCATATCGCCGATCTAAACAGGATTTTTCTCTACGTTATGGAGCATAAACTAGAAGGTGTTTTTAATGCTGTAGCGCCCAGCCCAGTGAATAATAGAGAATTAACGGAATGCATTGCTAAGCGTCTTGAAAAGCCACTTATTCTTCCAAAGGTTCCTGCCTTTGTTCTAAAATTAATGCTAGGAGAAATGGCGACGATCGTTTTAGCGAGTCAGCTAGTGAGCTCTAAGAAAATGTTGTCTACAGGATTTCAGTTTAATTATGCTCAGCTAAAGCCTGCTCTTGCCGATTTGCTATCATAGTCTTAATAGCTGATTATTTCCTATTTTTTGAGTAAATTTAGATTTTTGAAATGATAAGTGCACTGCAATTAAATCTGTATTTATAACAAGATAACAGAAATTCAACGTTATTGAGATGAAAATATTCATTGCCCTATTTTTACTAACCACTATGACCTCTACTTTTGCACAAGATTCTCTTAGTTATTTAGCCTTAGGCGATTCCTACTCCATAGGAGAGCAGGTCTCTGAAGAGGAGTCTTGGCCTGTCCTTTTGACAAGCTTTCTTAATCAGCAAGGTTATCCTGTAGAAAAGCCTGAAGTTATCGCAGTCACAGGTTGGAGAACAGACGAGTTACAAGATTCTATCGCTTCGCTGCATTATAAAAAAGAGTCCTTTGACTTGGTTTCTCTGCTTATTGGAGTCAACAATCAATATCAGAAAAAACCTTTTAAAAAGTTTAAATCTGAATTTGAAGATCTTTTAAAAACTGCAATTGAATTAAGTAGTCAACACAACAAAGGTGTTTTTATAGTGGGTATTCCAGATTATAGTTTGTCTAAATTTGCTCAAGATGAAAAGTTAAAAAAAGTTTCTTCACGATTAAAACGCTACAATAGATACATCGAGAAAATGAGTCAGCGCTACAATGTGGCCTATTTTCCTATGCAACAATTCAGCAAACCCTTGCATAAAGAGAAACTCATGTTAGCTGAAGATTTATTACATCCAAGCGGTCTTCAATATAAGGCCTGGGTTGATAGTTTTAAGGATGAAATCCTCTCTAAAGTTAAAAGTTTTTAATATGCAAGAAGCCTTTCTTCATAGCGTTTGGAAATATAAAAAATTGGGTACTAGCCAATTGAAAACAACGCGTGGAGAATCTCTCCAGATCTTGAATACAGGTTTTCATAACGAAACAGAATCTGGCCCTGATTTCTTTAAAGCTGAACTAGTCATCGATGGGCAACACTGGGTAGGAAATCTGGAAATACATATCATTTCATCAGATTGGTATGCCCATAAGCACGAGGTTGATTCCGCTTACGATAATGTTATTTTGCATGTGGTCTGGGAAGAGGATGTTAGCATATTCAGGAAAGATGAAACATTTATACCTTGTTTGGAACTTAAACACTATATCTCTAATGAACAGGTTTTAGCTTGCGAATCTTTGTTAAGCAATACCTCTAAACAGTGGATTAATTGTGAAACCCATTTTAAAGACGTGGATACTTTTAAACTTAATAACTGGCTAGAGCGTCTCTATATTGAGCGTTTGGAAGATAAAAACGAATTAATTCTGAATTTATTAAAAGTGTCTCATAATAGCTGGGATGAGGTGTGCTTTAAGCTTATGGCCAAAGCTTTTGGCTTGAATGTGAATGGAGAAGCCTTTCTGCAAATGAGTAATGCCGCCGATTTTAAAGTCTTTCAAAAATGTTTTCAGCATCCTCTTCAATTGGAGGCGTTGTGCTTTGGATTAGGGGGGCTTTTAAATTCGGACTCAGAAGACGCCTATTTTAAAAAGCTTCATGATGAGTACGGCTTTTTAGCTCAAAAATTTCTGTTAACCACAAAGGTAGATAGTCAAGTGAAATACTTTAGGCTTCGACCAGACAATTTCCCAACCATAAGGTTATCTCAATTTGCGAGCTTATATCATAAAAAGCCAAACTTGTTTTCTGAGCTAATTCAGTGTAAAACCAAACAAGAATTAAGCAATAACTTAGAGGCAAAAGTGTCTAGCTATTGGAAAACCCACTATACCTTTGGGAAAGAAAGCAAATCCAAAACAAAAGCCTTAAGTCAATCTTTTAAAGATCTTTTAATTATAAATACCGTCTTGCCTTTGAAGTTTGCTTACGCCAAATACAAGGGTCAGGCCGATTTTGAAATGATTATTTATCCGATTATAACCGCCTTAAAACCAGAACAAAATAGCATCACCAAAGGATTTGATGCCTTAAAAACCAATGTGGTGGCTTCTGCCTTGGAAAGTCAGGCTTTTATTCAATTAAAAACAAAGTATTGCGACCTTAATCGCTGCTTGAAATGCCGAGTTGGCTTAGAACTTATATATTCATGAAAAATTTTATATATAATCTACGGACGTTTTTTGAAAAGCACGGATTTTATGTGAGCTCTCGCCTTGCCGATAAGTTAGGGATGAAAGCAAAGTCAGTGCGAATTTTTTTCATTTACATCTCTTTTGCTACCTTCGGTTTTGGTTTTGGACTTTACCTGACTTTAGCATTTTGGTTGAAACTGAAAGACTTAGTCTATACCAAGCGCACTTCGGTATTTGATCTATAAAACGGATTTATGAAACGCAGTATCATTACCACAAAAGATGGTTCCAAAACGATAAGACTTGAAGATTGGGATGAGCATTATCATTCTACTTATGGTGCTATCCAAGAATCTCAACACGTTTATATTGAAGCAGGTTTAGACTATTATAATGAGTTGTACCAACCTAAAACCCTAAGAGTTCTGGAAGCTGGTTTTGGGACTGGTCTCAATGCTTTGCTGTCTTATTTCTGGGGAGAACATCGTGGAATTTCTGTGGATTATACCGGATTGGAGGCTTATCCAATTTCTAATGAGGAACACTTAGCAATGGAGTATCACAGAGAACTTGTCTCTGTTTCCGCTCAACAGGTCTATGAAGATTTATATAAGGCGAAATGGGAAGACTGGTCATCGATCTCCAAGATCTTTCAGCTCAAGAAAAGTAAGATGTTTTTTTTCGATTTAAAGTTAAAACAAGAGGTGGATATCGTCTTTTATGATGCTTTTGGTCCAAGTGTTCAGCCTGAATTATGGGAAGCTCCACTATTTCGGAAGTTCTATGAGGCCTTGACCCCAGGAGGTTTTTTTGTGACTTATTGCGTAAAAGGAACCGCCAGAAGAGCTTTGCAAGCCATTGGCTTTGAGGTGGACATTATAGAAGGTCCTCCGGGGAAACGGCATATGATGAGAGCTCAGAAACCTTGCTGTTAAGTCTTAATAAATACAAAACTACTTCTTAAAGATTTTAGGGTTTTGAGTTTGAATGCAAAGCATATTTTTTGCATATTGCGAGATGTTTTGAAATCTGTAAGATTCCGACATGGCTTTTTACAATGAAAATATTAAATTATAAATAACCTTATGGTAAGAAATATCAGTCTGATTGTTTTTCTAATGTTCACTGTTTCATTGACATTTGCTCAAGATTTACAAGTTGAAGAAACCTTAATTAACCCTTCAGAAGAAATTGATGATGGTCAAATAGAATTGAATGTATCAGGAGGAATTCCTCCTTATACTTACGAATGGAGTGATGCAGAAACGCCATTAAGTTCAGCTAAATCTAGTCATCTTACAGAAGGGATAACCCATGTTGTAAAAGTAACAGATGCCAATGGGAACTTTGTTGAAAAATCTTTCGAAATAAAAGCTGAGTCTATTGTAGAAAGTTTTAATGGTACGTTTAAGCCTATTGTAAACAGCATGGGAGATGTTCTGTTCTGGGATCCCTTTGCCGCAGTTGGTGTTTACGATCCAGTAGTCTACACGAAGGAAAAATTATTATTTGCCCCACGTTGGGAACCTAATACACAAAATAAATTTCTGCTCAAGCAATGGCTTGTCCAAGAAAGTGAAACGGTCAAAAAAGGTCAAGATATCGCCATTATAGAGGTTGATGGAGAAAGTGAAATTGTAAAGGCACAAGCCAACGGAAAGATAGATCACCTGACAATAGAAGG
The DNA here is from genome assembly GCF_002836055.1 of Psychroflexus sp. MES1-P1E. Classification (GTDB taxonomy): domain Bacteria; phylum Bacteroidota; class Bacteroidia; order Flavobacteriales; family Flavobacteriaceae; genus Psychroflexus. Next base: position 18,812 of record NZ_PJBS01000314.1, on the reverse strand, counting down.
GGACTATATTTATGATCCTAATAATAAACAAGATGTCATTACCCAAAATGCACATAAGTTTGGTAAAATTACATTTGATGATCCAGTAGCCTTGACCCATCCTAATGGAACTCCTTTAACTAAGGATATACCCTTTATAGTCATTTGGCTGATCTTTGGGGCGGCATTCTTTACTTTTAGAATGGGCTTTATCAACATTAGAGGTTTCAAACATGCTTTACAACTCGCCAGAGGAAAATACGACGAGCCTAATGCACCAGGTAGAATTACGCATTTTCAAGCTTTAGCAACTGCAGTTTCTGCTACTGTTGGACTTGGGAATATTGCGGGTGTAGCTATTGCTGTTTCCTTAGGGGGTGCCGGTGCTACCTTTTGGATGGTTCTTGCTGGTTTTTTAGGGATGTCTTCTAAATTTGTAGAATGTACTCTGGGTGTAAAATATAGATTTATCAATAAAGAAGGCCGAATCTTTGGGGGTCCAATGAACTATTTGAGATATGGTCTTGAAAAACGGAATATGGGTAAATTGGGTAAATTTTTAGCCGCCTTTTTTGCTATTTTAGCTATTGGAGCTTCTTTCGGAGGAGGTAATATGTTCCAAGCCAACCAATCTTTTGCAATTTTATCCGGTCAAATTCCATTTTTAGAAGGAAATGGCTTTTGGTTTGGAGTCTTTTTAATGGTGTTGGTAGGAGTTGTTATTATTGGAGGTATCAATAGTATTGCAAAAGTAACAGGTAAAGTAGTCCCGGTTATGGCTGGGGTTTATATCTTAGGGGCCCTAGTTGTCATAGGGATCAACATAGATAATCTAGGCCCAGCTCTTAATGCAATTTTCTCTGGTGCATTTACACCTACAGCGCTTAAAGGTGGCTTTATAGGAGTACTGGTGGTCGGTTTCCAAAGAGCAGCTTTTTCAAACGAGGCTGGTGTAGGGTCCGCTGCTATAGCTCACTCTGCTGCCAAAACTAACCATCCACCCTCAGAAGGCTTTGTTGCTTTATTAGAACCTTTTATAGATACCGTAGTAGTCTGTACACTTACGGCTTTGGTATTGATCTTTACAGGGATGCATGAAGTAGAAGGAGTATCTGGTGTGCAATTGACAACCGATGCGTTTGGAAGTGTGATCTCATGGTTTCCATACGTCCTCTCTGTTGCCGTATTCTTGTTTGCTTTCTCTACAATGATATCTTGGTCTTACTACGGAATGAGAGCTTGGACTTATATTTTTGGAAGAAGTAATCGATCAGAATTGATTTATAAAATTATATTTTTATTGTTTGTAGTCTTAGGGGCTTCTGTGAGCCTAGGAGCTGTCTTAGATTTCTCTGATATGATGATTTTAGCGATGTCTTTTCCTAATATTATTGGACTTTATATCATGTCTGGTGAAGTGAGGAAAGATTTAAAAGAATACATGATCAAGTTAAAATCAGGGCAAATTTTTAAAAAGGAAGTTTTGAAAAAATAAGAATCCACTCATGAAATCTTTAAGGAAATTCCGTTTTGGCTACACTAAAGGTGACCGAAACGGAATTTTTTTATTCAGCCTTATTTTGATTGTAGGTTTAACTATCAATTACTTTAGCTTGAATACATTATCCGATACCAATACCCCCTTTGAATTTTCTAAAACAGCAGATTCTCTTCATCGTGTTGTAGATTCGTTAATAAAACAACAAAGCCTTGAGGGTCAAAGAGTCATTTATCCTTTTAATCCTAATTTTGTAAATGATTATAAAGGATACACTTTAGAAATGACTACTGAGCAAATTGACAGACTTCATGAGTTTAGAGCCAAGAAACAATGGATCAATTCCAATGTTCAATTTCAGAAAGTAACTGGGGTTTCCAACCAATGGATGACAACCTATAGTCCTTATTTTAAATTTCCAGATTGGGTGATTGAACGTCAAAAACAAGATTCCAAAAAACCGAGGCGCGAGTCCTTAAAATATTCAGAAAAGAAAGACCTGAATACCGTTGAAGTTGATGATTTGATCTTGGTGTCTGGAATAGGAGAGACATTAGCTAATAGAATACTAAGGTATAGAAGTCAGTTAGGGGGTTTTACCAATTCAATTCAACTTAAAGATGTGTACGGCTTAAAATCAGAAGTGATAGAACGTTTGGAAGAGCTAATTGCTTTAAAAACGCCTTTAAAAATAGAGAAGCAAGACTTCAATACTATTACTGTGCTTGAGTTGTCTGAGCTTCCTTATTTCGATTATGAAATGTCTAGAAGCATAGTTAACTTTATAAAATTGAGAGAAAAGATCAGTAATTTTGAAGAATTATCAAAAATCGAAGGGTTTCCAAGTTATAAATTAGACAGAATTCAATTATATTTGGAAATTATAGAATAATACTTAAAATAATAGACTTAGAGATATGGATCACATGTATTTTAGTGAAGAACATGAAATGTTCAGAAAGAGTTTAAAGGAATTCCTTCAGAAGGAAGTTGTTCCTCATTTAGATAAATGGGAAGAAGAAGGTAGTATAGAGCGTTTTATTTGGAAAAAGTTTGGAGATATGGGCTATTTTGCCCTAGCTTCTCCAGAGAAATATGGGGGCTTAGATTTAGACTTATTTTATACTATTATCCTTTTAGAAGAACTTCAGAAAATAAATTCAGGCGGTTTTGCTGCAGCGATATGGGCACATGCTTATCTAGCTATGACTCACGTCAATAAAGAAGGAAGTGAAGAGATAAAAGAAAAGTATCTATCAGGTTCTATTTCTGGAGATATGATCGGGTGTCTCTGTATCACTGAACCTTACGGGGGCTCTGATGTTGCTGGAATGAAAACCACGGCGGTAGAAAAAGAAGACACTTTTGTGATCAACGGGTCTAAAACATTTATCACTAATGGCGTATATTCCGATTACCTCATAGTAGCTGCTAAAACAGCTCCGGAGAAAGGAGGAAAGGGCATGAGTATCTTTCTAGTGGATAGAGACACACCTGGGATTTCTGCTACCAAGCTGAATAAGTTAGGTTGGAGGGCTTCCGATACGGCTGAGCTTGCTTTCGATAATGTTGAAATTCCTAAGTCACATTTGATGGGAGAGCGAAATCAAGGTTTTCCATATATCATGCAGCACTTTGCTCTTGAGCGTCTTATCATGGGTGTGAATGGTCATGCAAGAGCAGAATATGCCTTGGAATACGCGATAAAGTACATGTCGGAGCGTGAAGCCTTTGGACAGACTATTGATAAATTTCAAGCTTTAAGGCACAAAATCGCGGAGCGAAGTAGTGAAGTTGAAATGGCTAAAGCTTTCAATTATACAACTGCAAAACGTCTAGATGCTGGAGAATACGTTGTGAAAGAAGCAACAATGTCCAAATTGCTTTCTACTAAAATTGCCGATGAGGTTATTTACGATTGCTTGCAGATGTTGGGTGGTTATGGCTATGTAGAAGATTACCCATTAGCTAGAATGTTTAGAGATAGTAGATTAGGACCTATCGGAGGTGGTACTTCTGAAATTTTAAAAGAAATTATCGCCAAAATGGTAATAGATAACAAGGACTATAAGCCGGCTACTTAGCTGATTAGGACTTAAAGTCTCGATAAGGACGTTTGGCGAAAATATCCCCAAAATTATCGCCAAAACGGAAATAGATGACAAGGACTATAAGCCGGCTACTTAGCTGATTAGGACTTAAAGTCTTGATAAGGACGTTTGGCGAAAATATCCCCAAAGTTATCTTCAAAATGGTGATAGATAATAAGAATTATAAACCAGCGACTTAGTTGGCATTTAATTATAAATTTGTAACCATGTTCTCTTAGGAACATGGTTTTTTTATGATATATATTGATTCTTTTTTAGATTACCTCCTACTGGAAAAGAAGTATGCTAAGCTTACTATCATTTCTTACGCTACGGACTTATCGCAATTTCATATGTTCATATTAGAAACATATGATACAAGAGAAATGTCTGAAGTTAATTACCCTATGATTCGACAGTGGATTGTTGGTTTTATAGAGTTAGGGTTAACACATAAAACCATCAACAGAAAGCTATCTACCCTCAAGACTTTTTTTAAATTTCTTCTGAAGATACAAGCGATAGCGGTGAATCCGATGGTGCAGCATAAGTCTTTAAAATTGCCAAAACGTCAGCAAGAGGCATTTTCCGTCCTTGAATTGGAGAAAGTTTCCGATTATTTTGAAGATGTCACTTTTGAAGGTCTTAGGGATCATCTTATCATTGAATTGTTATACGCTACAGGGATGCGAAGGCAGGAGTTAATTGACCTTCAGCTGAGCAGTCTCGATTTAAAACAACAACAGCTTAAAGTGCGCGGTAAACGCAATAAAGAGCGACTCATACCTTTGCTCGACTCTATCTCTCTTTTAATAGAGCGCTATTTGCAGGAAAGAAGTGTTTTGCTGCCTCAAGGGAGTCAACTCTTTGTTACTTCAAAGGGAAAAGCTATTTATCCGAATTTAGTTTATAGGGTCGTGCATTCTTATTTTGAAAAAGTATCTACAAAGAAAAAATTAAGTCCCCATTTATTAAGGCATGCCTTTGCTACGCATTTGTTAGATAAAGGAGCTGATATTTCAGCTATAAAGGATTTATTAGGACATAGTAGTTTAGCTTCTACAGAAGTTTATACCCACTCGAATTTTAAAGAGTTAACCAAAGCTCATCAAGCCGCACATCCACGCTCACAGGGCGATGAGTAAGCTGATTAGATTTATTTTCAATTTAATTAGAAAAAAAGTAAAAAATAATTTTCAGATATCAAAAATCGTTTTATATTTGCATCCCGTTACTAAAAGTAGCGATTGACATACTGATAAGCCGATGTAGCTCAGCTGGCTAGAGCAGCTGATTTGTAATCAGCAGGTCGCGGGTTCGAGTCCCTCCATCGGCTCTATTATCAGATTATTTGGGGAGATACTCAAGCGGCCAACGAGGGCAGACTGTAAATCTGCTGGTTTCACCTTCGCAGGTTCGAATCCTGCTCTCCCCACAACCAAGTCGGATAACGTCAGACTTTGAATTGAAATAGTGATTAAATAAGCGGAAGTAGCTCAGTTGGTAGAGCGTCAGCCTTCCAAGCTGAATGTCGCCGGTTCGAACCCGGTCTTCCGCTCTATTTTATTTCAATTTCAAATGTGTGAATGCCGACGTAGCTCAGGGGTAGAGCGTTTCCTTGGTAAGGAAAAGGTCACGAGTTCAATTCTCGTCGTTGGCTCAATTTTAAAGTCTCAAAACTTAGTTTTGTTGGCTTTTTATGTTGTTATAAACACTAACACTAATATATAACTAAGATTAAATAATTATTACTATGGCAAAGGAAAAATTTGATCGATCCAAACCGCACCTTAATATAGGTACTATTGGTCACGTCGATCACGGAAAAACTACTCTTACAGCTGCTATTACTAAGGTTATGGCAGATGCTGGATATTCTGAAGCTAGTGCTTTTGATCAAATTGATAATGCACCTGAGGAGAAAGAACGTGGTATAACCATCAACTCTTCTCACGTTGAATATCAAACAGCCAATCGTCATTATGCACATGTTGACTGTCCAGGTCACGCCGATTATGTGAAAAACATGGTTACTGGTGCTGCACAAATGGATGGTGCTATTTTAGTAGTAGCTGCAACTGATGGTCCAATGCCACAAACTCGTGAGCATATTCTTCTAGGACGTCAGGTTGGTATCCCTAGAATTGTTACTTTCTTAAACAAGGTTGACCTTGTGGATGATGATGAGCTTTTAGAACTTGTTGAAATGGAAGTAAGAGATTTACTTTCTTTTTACGAATATGATGGTGACAATGCTCCTGTAATTTCAGGATCAGCTCTTGGCGCTTTAGAAGGTGATGAGAAGTGGGGAAAAACTGTTCTAGATCTTATGGAAGCAGTTGATAATTACATTGAATTGCCAGAAAGAGATATTGAAAAAGATTTCTTAATGCCTATTGAAGATGTGTTCTCAATTACAGGTCGTGGTACTGTTGCAACTGGTCGTATTGAGACTGGGGTAGCGAATACAGGTGATCCTGTCGAGATTAACGGTATGGGTGCTGAAAATTTAAAGTCAACAGTTACTGGAGTTGAAATGTTCCGTAAAATTCTTAACAGAGGTGAAGCAGGAGATAACGTTGGTATCTTGTTAAGAGGTATTGAAAAAACCCAAATCACTAGAGGTATGGTTATCGCAAAACCTGGTTCTGTTAAGCCACATGCTAAATTTAAGGCTGAAGTATACATCCTTAAGAAAGAAGAAGGTGGACGTCACACTCCATTCCATAATAACTATAGACCACAGTTCTACGTAAGAACAACAGATGTTACAGGTACAATCAATCTTCCCGATGGAGTTGAAATGGTTATGCCTGGTGATAACTTAACAATTACTGTAGATTTGATTCAAGCAATTGCCTTAAACGTTGGTTTAAGATTTGCTATCCGTGAGGGTGGACGTACAGTTGGTGCTGGTCAGGTTACTGAAATTATATAATTCTTTTTTAAGAATCATAAATAAATTAGTTAAGGTATCTATTAGAGATACCTTAACTTTTTAAATTTTATTTTTTTAAGTGCATTTTATTTTGTTTCTTTGCACGCTTTAAAAATTGAATCATTTACGGGTTTAGCTCAGTTGGTAGAGCACTGGTCTCCAAAACCAGGTGTCGGGAGTTCGAGCCTCTCAACCCGTGCAAATCTTAAGGAGATGTCAAACTTTAAAAATTACGTAAGCGAGTCTTACGAGGAATTAAAAAATCATGTGACTTGGCCAACTTGGGCTGAGGGGCAAAAACTCATGGTTATTGTAGCTGTATTTTCAATACTCTTTTCACTCGCCATTTGGGGAATTGATGAGGTATTTAGTTCAGCAGTCAAGCAATATTTTAATTGGGTTAAATCATAACACATGTCAGAAACAAGTTTAAAGAAATGGTATGTGGTTAGATCCATCAGCGGTTCTGAGAACAAGGTAAAAGATTATATTGAAAAAGAAATCTCACACCAAGGTCTTAGTGATTATGTCGATGATATCCTCGTACCTACAGAAAATGTGGTTCAGATCCGTGATGGAAAGAAAATTACCAAGGAAAAAGTTTATTTTCCAGGTTACATTATGGTAAATGCTAATCTTGAAGGTGAAGTTGGGCACGTTATTAAAAACGTCAATGGGGTTATTGGCTTTTTGGGTGAAACCAAAAGAGGAGATCCTGTCCCAATGCGTGAATCTGAAGTGAATAGAATGCTGGGTAAAGTCGATCAACTTTCCACGCAAAAAGAAAATGTGGCCATACCATTTAATATTGGTGAATCTATTAAAGTAGTTGATGGTCCTTTCAATAGTTTTACTGGAACTATTGATAAGATAAATGAAGATAAACGAAAGCTCCAAGTTATGGTTAAGATCTTTGGTCGTAAAACACCTGTTGAACTTAGTTATATGCAAGTAGAGAAAATTTAAATGTTACATATAATACAGAGTTGTTTTTATTTATAATGCTTCCCACTGAAAACAATTCGACTAAATTTTGAAAAATGGCAAAAGAAGTAAGTAAAGTAGTAAAACTCCAGGTAAAAGGTGGTGCAGCGAACCCATCCCCGCCAGTTGGACCTGCTTTAGGTGCTGCTGGGGTAAATATCATGGAATTCTGTAAGCAATTCAATGGTAGAACTCAAGATAAAGGTGGAAAAATCCTTCCTGTAGAAATTACAGTATATAAGGATAAATCCTTTGATTTTGTAATCAAAACACCACCTGCAGCAGTTCAATTGATGGAAGCATCAAAAATAAAGAAAGGATCTGGCGAGCCTAATAGTAAAAAAGTTGGTACCGTATCTTGGGATCAGGTGAAAGCTATAGCTGAAGATAAAATGCAAGATTTAAATGCATTTTCTACGGAATCTGCTATGAAAATGGTAGCTGGTACAGCAAGATCTATGGGAATAACTGTAAAAGGTGATGCACCATTTTAACAAAACGAAATTAACATGGCAAAAATAACTAAAAAGCAAAAAGAAGCACAAAGTAAAGTGGATGAGTCTAGAACTTATTCAGTAGCTGATGCCTCTGCTTTATTGAAAGATATGGCTTACGCTAATTTCGACGAATCTGTTGATTTAGCTGTAAGACTAAATGTAGATCCTAGAAAAGCCAACCAAATGGTTCGTGGAGTAGTCAAACTTCCTCACGGAACTGGTAAAGATGTAAAAGTTTTGGCTTTAGTCACTCCAGATAAAGCGAAAGAAGCTGAAGACGCTGGTGCTGATTATGTAGGACTGGACGAATACCTTGATAAAATCAAAGGTGGATGGACCGATGTTGATGTTATCGTAACTATGCCCAGTGTAATGGGTAAATTAGGTCCTTTAGGTCGAGTATTAGGCCCAAGAGGTTTGATGCCTAACCCGAAGACTGGCACAGTAACTATGGACATCGCCAAAGCAGTTTCAGAAGTGAAAGCAGGTAAAATCGACTTTAAAGTTGATAAAACTGGTATAGTTCATGCTGCTGTAGGTAAAGTATCCTTTGATGCAGAAAAAATTGCTGGAAATGCAAGAGAATTACTAACTACACTCGTCAAACTTAAACCTCAAGTAGTGAAAGGTATTTATATAAAAAGTATCTACATCGCTTCTACAATGAGTCCAAGTATTGAAATCGATACGAAACGATTTACCGAGTAATAATATTAAGTTATGACAAGAGAAGAGAAATCTACAGTAATAAAAGATTTAACTACTAAGTTAGCAGATTCATCGAATGTATACCTAGCAGACATTTCAGGATTGAATGCAACATTAACATCAGACCTAAGACGTGCTTGTTATAGAGCAGACGTTAAGTTGATGGTAGTTAAAAATACTCTCCTAGCTAAGGCTATGGAAAGTTCAGATAAGGAATTTGGAGAGCTTACAGGTATTCTGAAAGGAAGTACCTCAATTATGCTTTCTGAAACAGGAAACGCTCCTGCTAAAGTGATTAAAACCTTTAGAAAGAAAAATGAGAAGCCAGTTTTAAAAGGCGCCTATGTTGCAGAGTCAGTTTATGTTGGCGATGAATACCTAGATGCTCTTGTAGATATTAAATCTAAAGACGAAGTGATTGGTGATATCATTGGATTGTTACAATCTCCTGCTATAAACGTTATTTCAGCGCTTAAATCTAGTGGAGGTAAACTGGCAGGTATCCTAAAAACCCTTTCAGAAAAAGAAGAATAAACACGCACTAATTACTAAATATTAAATTACACTAAAACGATAGAAAATGGCAGAATTAAAAGATTTCGCAGAACAATTAGTTAATCTTACTGTAAAAGAAGTAAATGAATTAGCTGATATTTTAAAAGATGAATATGGTATAGAACCTGCTGCTGCTCCAGTAGTTGTCGGTGGCGGTGCTGCTGGTGCTGAAGAAGTTGAGGAGCAAACAGAATTTGATGTCATATTAAAAGCTCCAGGTGGATCTAAATTAGCGGTTGTTAAACTTGTTAAAGAATTGACAGGTTTAGGTCTTAAAGATGCTAAAGGATTAGTAGATAGTGCACCAGCTCCAGTTAAAGAAGCTGTTTCTAAAGACGAAGCAGAAGCGCTAAAAGCACAATTAGAAGAAGCAGGTGCTGAAGTTGAGCTTAAGTAAGCTTAACAATATTTTTAACAATAGGTTTAGACCACAAGATTTAGTCATCTTGTGGGGCTAAACCATTTTGCGTATCTATACGCGACGTGTTTATTTTACTTTTTATAAGTTAATATTGCTGATGAATTTTATTAAATTCAAAGCATTAAAATCTTCCTTAGATGTTAGCAATTCATAATGAAAGAATTAGTTTTTCTTCCGTACAAAACAAGCCAGATTATCCAGATTTTCTGGATATCCAAGTTAAATCTTTTCAAGATTTTTTTCAGCTTGAAACTAAACCAGAAGAAAGATCCAACGAAGGTTTATATAATACCTTCAAAGAAAATTTCCCAATTACAGATACGAGAAATCAATTTGTACTTGAATTTTTAGATTACTTTGTAGATCCTCCAAGATATTCAATACAAGAATGTATTGAAAGAGGTCTTACTTACAGTGTGCCTTTAAAGGCAAGATTAAAACTTTACTGTACTGATCCAGAACACGAGGATTTTGAAACTATCGTACAGGACGTTTATTTAGGGACTATTCCCTATATGACACCCAGTGGAACGTTTGTGATTAATGGAGCAGAGCGTGTTGTGGTGTCACAATTACACAGATCACCAGGTGTATTTTTTGGTCAGTCTTTCCATGCTAACGGAACTAAGCTATATTCCGCTAGAGTTATCCCTTTTAAAGGATCGTGGATTGAATTTGCGACTGATATAAATTCTGTCATGTATGCCTACATCGACAGGAAAAAGAAATTACCTGTTACCACACTTTTTAGAGCCATAGGTTTTGAAAGAGATAAAGATATCTTAGAAATATTTGATCTTGCTGAAGAAGTCAAAGTTTCAAAAACAGGTCTTAAAAAATACCTTGGTAGAAAATTAGCTGCAAGGGTTTTAAATACATGGTATGAAGATTTCGTAGATGAAGATACAGGAGAGGTAGTGTCGATTGAAAGAAATGAAATCGTACTCGACCGTGATACCGTTTTAGAAAAAGACCATATTGAAGAGATTTTAGAAACGGGTTCAAAAACGATCTTACTTCACAAAGAAGAGAATTTGACCGGTGACTATGCCATCATATACAATACATTACAAAAAGATCCTACTAACTCTGAAAAAGAAGCAGTAGAGCATATCTATAGACAACTTCGTAATGCTGAGCCGCCTGATGAAGAAACAGCTAGAGGTATTATTGATAAGTTATTTTTCTCAGATCAACGTTACAATTTAGGTGAAGTTGGTCGTTATAGAATGAATAAAAAGCTAGGTCTTAATATTAGTATGGATAGTAAGGTCCTTACAAAATTGGATATTATTACCATCATCAAGTATCTAATAGAACTTGTTAATTCCAAAGCTGAAGTTGACGATATTGATCACCTTTCCAACCGTCGTGTAAGAACAGTTGGTGAGCAATTGTCTCAACAATTTGGTGTTGGTTTAGCTAGAATGGCAAGAACCATTAGAGAGAGAATGAATGTTAGAGATAATGAAGTCTTTACACCAATCGACTTGATTAATGCGAAGACGTTGTCATCTGTCATCAATTCTTTCTTTGGAACAAATCAGTTGTCTCAGTTTATGGATCAAACCAATCCATTAGCTGAATTAACCAACAAACGTAGGCTTTCTGCTTTAGGACCTGGAGGTTTATCTAGAGAAAGAGCTGGGTTTGAGGTTCGTGATGTTCACTATACACATTACGGAAGGCTTTGCCCTATTGAAACTCCTGAAGGACCAAACATTGGTTTGATTTCTTCAATGTCTGTTTATGGAAAAGTGAACAGTATGGGATTTATCGAAACTCCATACCGTAAGGTTGAAAATGGAAAAATCGATTTTAAATCAGATCCTTTATATCTTTCTGCAGAGGAGGAAGAAAATAAATTGATCGCGCAGGCCAATATTCCTATTTCAGAAGATGGATCTATCACTTCAGAACGTGTTATTGCACGTATGGAAGGTGACTTCCCTGTTGTAGATCCAAATGATGTGGATTATATTGATGTCGCACCAAACCAAATTTCATCGATCTCTGCTTCATTAATTCCATTTTTGGAACACGATGATGCCAACAGAGCCTTGATGGGATCTAACATGATGCGTCAAGCACTTCCATTATTGAGAGTAGATGCTCCTATCGTTGGAACAGGTCTTGAAAGAAGAGTTGCTCAAGATTCAAGAGTCTTGATTAATGCCGAAGGTGAAGGGCGTGTTAACTACGTTGATGCAAGAAAAATCATCATCGATTACGACAGAACGGAAAATGAAAGACTTGTTAGTTTTGACGAAGATCACAAAACTTATAATCTGATTAAATTCAGAAAAACAAACCAAGGTTCTACGATTAACCTAAAACCTATCGTTCGCGTTGGTGATAGAGTTACTAAAGGACAAGTTCTTTGTGAAGGTTATGCAACAGATAATGGAGAGCTAGCTTTAGGTAGAAATATGAAAGTGGCATTTATGCCATGGAAAGGATATAACTTTGAGGATGCTATTGTAATTTCTGAGCGTGTGGTTAAAGATGATATCTTAACTTCAGTTCATATTGATGAGTATTCTTTAGAAGTGAGAGATACCAAGCTTGGTAATGAAGAATTGACCAGCGATATTCCAAACGTTTCTGAAGAAGCGACTAAAGATTTGGATGAACATGGTATGATAAGAATAGGTGCAGAAATTAAGCCTGGAGACATTCTTATCGGTAAGATCACACCAAAAGGTGAAAGCGATCCTACTCCTGAAGAGAAATTATTGAGAGCTATATTTGGAGACAAAGCTGGCGATGTAAAAGATGCTTCTTTAAAAGCTTCTCCTTCGCTTAACGGTGTCGTTATCGATAAGAAATTGTTTACTCGAGCTGTTAAAGATAAGCGTAAGCGTGCTCAGGATAAACAAGAGATCGATGCTCTGGAAGGAAATTTCCAAATTAAGTTTGAAGACCTAAGAAACCGTTTGATAGATAAGTTATTCGGAATTGTAGGTGGAAGAACTGCTCAAGGTGTACAAAATGATTTAGGGGAAGATACTCTGCCAAAAGGTAAGAAGTATACATTGAAGATGTTGAATTCTGTAGAAGATTTCAGTCACTTAACTAAAGGGACTTGGACTACAGATAAAGGCACTAATGCTTTAGTAGCAGATTTACTGCACAACTATAAAATCAAGCAAAACGATCTTCAAGGAAACCTTAGAAGAGAAAAGTTTACTATAACAGTTGGAGATGAACTTCCATCTGGTATTTTAAAACTCGCTAAAATTTACGTGGCTAAGAAGCGTAAATTGAAAGTAGGTGATAAAATGGCTGGTCGTCACGGAAACAAAGGTATTGTCGCTAAAATCGTAAGAGAAGAGGATATGCCATTCTTGGACGATGGAACTCCTGTAGATATCGTATTAAATCCATTGGGCGTACCATCGCGTATGAACATAGGACAAATTTATGAAACCGTATTAGGTTGGGCTGGACAAAAATTAGGCAAGAAATTTGCAACTCCAATTTTTGATGGAGCCACTTTAGACCAAATTAATGAATTGACCGACGAAGCTGGAATTCCAAGATTTGGACACACATATCTTTTTGATGGTGGAACTGGTGAACGTTTTGATCAACCTGCAACTGTAGGTGTGATTTATATGTTGAAACTAGGTCACATGATCGAAGATAAAATGCACGCTAGATCTATAGGGCCTTACTCTTTAATCACACAGCAACCTCTAGGTGGTAAAGCACAATTTGGTGGACAGCGTTTTGGTGAGATGGAAGTTTGGGCTTTAGAAGCTTACGGAGCGTCTGCTACATTAAGAGAAATTTTGACTGTAAAATCTGACGATGTTGTTGGTAGAGCCAAAACTTACGAAGCAATCGTAAAAGGTGAACCAATGCCAGAGCCAGGATTACCAGAATCTTTCAATGTATTGATGCACGAATTGAAAGGTCTAGGACTAGATATCAGATTAGAAGAGTAATAACAATCCCACCTAAGGGTGGGGTTGATTATCACATTATATTTCAATAATTCTTTAGCACTTGTATTATGACAAGAAATAATGATAAGAATACACAAAAGAGATTTAATAAAATCTCTATAGGTTTATCTTCTCCAGAGAGAATTCTAGGTGAATCTCGAGGTGAAGTTTTAAAACCTGAAACTATTAACTACAGAACACACAAGCCGGAAAGAGATGGATTGTTTTGTGAACGAATTTTTGGCCCTGTCAAAGATTATGAATGTGCTTGTGGGAAATACAAAAGAATACGCTACAAAGGAATTGTTTGCGACCGTTGTGGAGTTGAAGTTACCGAAAAGAAAGTAAGAAGAGACCGTGTTGGACATATCAACTTAGTAGTTCCTGTTGCTCATATTTGGTACTTTAGATCGTTACCTAACAAAATAGGTTACCTTCTTGGGATTCCTTCCAAGAAACTGGACATGATTATTTACTACGAGCGTTATGTAGTCGTTCAGCCAGGGGATGCTAAAAATGAAGAGGGAGAGTCACTCAAAAAAATGGATTTCTTAACGGAAGAAGAATATTTGAATATTCTTGAAAAAATTCCACAAGAAAACCAATATTTAGACGATGACGATCCAAACAAATTCATCGCCAAAATGGGTGCTGAATGTCTTTTGGAAATTTTAAAGCGTTTAGATCTTAATGAACTGTCTTACGACCTAAGACACAAAGCTAACAATGAAACTTCTAAGCAAAGAAAAACTGAAGCTTTAAAGCGTTTACAAGTTGTTGAAGCTTTAAGAGATTCTACAAAAAATAGAGAGAATAATCCTGAGTGGATGATCATGAAAGTGATTCCTGTAACTCCACCAGAATTAAGACCACTTGTGCCACTTGATGGTGGGCGTTTTGCGACCTCAGATTTAAATGACTTATACCGTAGAGTGATTATTAGAAACAATCGTTTAAAGCGATTGATGGAAATAAAGGCTCCTGAAGTTATTTTGAGAAACGAAAAGCGTATGCTGCAGGAATCTGTAGATTCTTTGTTTGATAATACAAGGAAATCTTCAGCGGTTAAAACCGATTCTAACAGACCTCTGAAATCGCTTTCAGATTCTTTAAAAGGTAAGCAAGGACGTTTCAGACAAAACTTACTTGGTAAGCGTGTGGATTATTCAGCACGTTCGGTTATTGTTGTTGGTCCTGAAATGAAAATGTTTGAATGTGGATTACCAAAAGATATGGCAGCAGAACTTTACAAGCCCTTTGTTATCAGAAAACTGATTGAAAGAGGAATTGTTAAGACTGTAAAATCGGCTAAGAAAATAATTGACAAAAAAGAACCAGTAGTTTGGGATATTCTTGAAAATGTACTTAAGGGTCATCCTGTCCTGCTTAACCGTGCGCCAACGCTTCACAGACTTGGTATACAAGCTTTTCAACCTAAGTTGATTGAAGGTAAAGCAATACAACTGCACCCATTGGTATGTACTGCATTTAATGCCGATTTTGACGGTGATCAAATGGCGGTTCATTTACCACTAGGTCCGGAAGCCATTTTGGAAGCTCAACTTTTAATGTTAGCCTCTCATAGTATTTTGAATCCTGCAAATGGTTCTCCTATTACTGTTCCTTCTCAGGATATGGTACTTGGATTATACTACATGACTAAGCCAAGATCTTCTACTCCAGAACATAAAGTTAAAGGAGAAGGCCTTAGGTTTTATTCCGATGAAGAAGTTAACATTGCTTACAATGAAAAGCAGGTTGAATTAAATGCATTAATTACAATTAGAACTAACGATGTTGATGAAAATGGAGATATCGTTAAGAAAAATATAGAAACGACAGTAGGACGGGTCCTGTTTAATCAAACTATCCCTGATAGTGTTGGTTTTATCAACGATGTAATGACGAAGAAAGCATTACGTGATGTTATAGCGAGGGTGCTTAAGAAAACATCTGTTCCTGAAACTGCTGAATTCTTAGATGAAATTAAAAGTCTAGGTTACAATTTCGCCTTTAGAGGTGGATTGTCTTTCTCTCTTGGTGATATTATTATCCCAGCAGAAAAACAATCTATGATTGATGATGCAAATGAGCAAGTAGAAGGTGTTATAGGAAACTATAACATGGGTCTTATCACAAACAATGAACGTTACAACCAAGTTATTGATATATGGACGGCTACCAATGCAAATCTAACAGAACTCGCTATGAAGCGTATTCGTGAAGATCAGCAAGGTTTCAACTCTGTGTATATGATGCTTGATTCAGGTGCAAGGGGTTCTAAGGAGCAAATTCGCCAGTTAACAGGTATGCGTGGTTTGATGGCTAAGCCTAAAAAATCTACATCTGCAGGTGGAGAAATCATTGAAAACCCTATTTTATCTAACTTTAAAGAAGGTCTTTCAATTTTAGAATACTTTATCTCTACTCACGGTGCTCGTAAAGGTCTTGCCGATACGGCTCTTAAAACTGCCGATGCTGGTTACTTAACTCGTAGACTGGTAGATGTTTCTCAAGATGTAATTGTAAGAGAAGAAGACTGTGGAACTTTAAGAGGTATCGAAGTCTTTGCATTGAAGAAAAATGATGAAGTTGTAGAAAGTTTAGGAGAGCGTATCGTTGGTAGAACAGCTCTTAACGATATTATAGATCCTATTTCTCAAGATTTACTTGTAGAGTCTGGAGATGAAATTCATGAAGATGCTGCAGATAAAATTGAAGCTTCTGCTTTGAACTCAGTTGAAGTTCGCTCTCCATTAACTTGTGAAGCTAAACAAGGAATTTGTGTGAAATGTTATGGTAGAAACCTTTCAACTAATAAGACAGTCCAGCGAGGTGAAGCTGTAGGAGTTGTCGCTGCCCAATCTATTGGTGAGCCAGGTACTCAGTTAACCTTAAGAACTTTCCACGTTGGAGGTATCGCAGGTAACATTTCAGAAGAAAACAAATTGGAATCTAAGTTTGATGGTGTTGCAGAAATTGAAGACTTAAAAACAGTTGAAGGAAAAAATAACGATGGCAAGAAAACAGACATTGTTATTTCAAGAACTTCAGAAATAAAAGTCATCGATAAAAAATCTGGAATTGCTTTAAGTACAAATGTTATCCCTTATGGTTCTGAACTTCTGGTAAGCCCTGGAGATAAAATCAAAAAAGGAGACGTCATTTGTAAATGGGATCCCTATAATGGTGTAATTATTTCAGAATTCTCTGGTAAAATTGAATTTGAAAATATCACTCAAGGTCAGACTTTCGATGTTGAAAGTGATGAGCAAACTGGTTTCCAAGAGAAAGTAATTATTGAGTCTAAGAATAAGCGTAAGATTCCTACACTTCACATCAAAAATAGCGATGGTGAAATTATGAGATCTTATAACTTACCTGTTGGAGCTCACTTAATGGTGGATGATGATGAAGAAATCAAAATCGGAAAGATCTTGGTTAAAATTCCTAGAAAATCATCAAAGACTGGTGATATTACAGGGGGTCTTCCAAGACTAACAGAATTGTTTGAAGCAAGAAATCCTTCAAATCCTGCTGTAGTAAGTGAAATTGATGGTGTTGTCTCTTTTGGAAAAATTAAAAGAGGTAACCGTGAAATTATCATAGAGTCTAAACTTGGTGTAATTAAAAAATACTTGGTTAAACTTTCTAATCAGATCTTAGTACAAGAAAATGATTATGTAAAAGCAGGTATGCCATTATCCGATGGTTCTGTTACACCAGAAGATATCTTGAAAATTAAAGGTCCTAGCGCTGTGCAACAATACCTAGTGAACGAGGTGCAGGAGGTCTATAGATTACAAGGGGTGCAGATCAACGATAAACACTTTGAAGTTGTTGTAAGACAGATGATGAGAAAAGTTAGGATTCAAGACTCTGGAGATACGATATTCTTAGAAAACCAATTGGTGCATAAAGAAGACTTTATCGAAGAGAACGATAATATTTTTGGTAAGAAAATTATAGAGGAGGCGGGTGACAGTGTTAACTTAAAACCTGGTCAAATTGTCACGATCCGTGAATTAAGAGATGAAAATTCTATCTTGAAACGCGAGGATAAGCAATTGGTTACTGCGCGTGACGCAGAGTCTGCTACTGCCGCTCCAATCTTACAAGGAATTACAAGAGCATCTCTACAAACCAAATCATTCATTTCGGCCGCTTCTTTCCAAGAAACGACCAAAGTATTAAACGAAGCCGCGGTAAGTGGAAAAGTAGATTACTTAGAAGGATTGAAAGAAAATGTAATTGTAGGACATAGGATTCCTGCAGGTACAGGTTTAAGAGAGTTTGACGACATCATAGTAGGTTCTAAAGAAGAATTGGCTAATATGATGGAGAAAAAACAACAAGTAAATGTAAACTTTAATTAATCATGAGCGATCAAAACGATAAGAAACAACAGAAGCTCAATATACAGATAGACGACGATGTCGCTCAGGGTATATATAGCAACTTGGCGATTATCAATCATTCTCAAACAGAGTTTGTACTGGATTTTGTAAACATAATGCCTGGATCTCCTAAGAACAAAGTGAGATCGAGAATTATACTTACACCACAACATGCTAAGCGTTTGATGAGGGCATTGAGTGATAACATCAATCGTTTTGAAAAAAGTCAGGGTTCGATTAAAGAACAAGACAAAACCACTATTCCTTTGAATTTTGGTGGACCTACTGGTGAAGCTTAATTTGCTTTGTAGAGCTTTAAAAAAATCCCCTCAAGCATTAGCTTGAGGGGATTTTTATTTGAATAAAATCTGATAGGTGGTTATTCAGCTTTGTAAGCTTTCAAATTGAAAGTAATTTTTATTTGATTGTTAATAAATTTATTACCTAAACTCTCAATAACAGATTTAGATATAAATTTTTCTCATTCTGTTTTATCTAAGACCAATGTCCTCTGATGTCAAAATCAACGAATCATCACCTTCGTTCATAGAGACTTGAACAGGGAAAATGATGTTTATAGAGGTTTCCTTCAAGGTTAAATTCCAAGATAACAGAGTTCGCCTATCTTTATTTTCTACACCGTCAATTTCAAAATTCGCTTCAGGATACTTATACCTAATTTAATATATAATACCGCCATAAATCTTTTCTTTTCGCCTGCTTTTTATCAAAAATAAGTACCGTGACTAAGGCTATGCCTATTATACCAATTTAAACCTATAATGTCGCAATAAA
>NZ_PJBS01000349.1 GCF_002836055.1 Psychroflexus sp. MES1-P1E | reverse complement strand
GATAAAATACTTCACAAAAAACAACACATCAGATACTAATTTTTAATAGTGTATATTTATTTTTAATTTTAAAACTATTGGTATGAAAACAACATTTCTAGGATTAGGCTTATTAGTTTTCTTGTTTTCTTGTAAGAAAGAAAAAACAGACGAAGCGATGGTCAATCGCGAAATTAAGCAATATACTATTGAACAATTTATGGATAACGAAGCTATAGGTGGTGGAAGTTTTTCATCGGATAACAGTAGTTTACTTATTTCCAGTAATCGCTCTGGGATTTACAATGTGTTCACTGTTCCATCTAAAGGAGGAGAAATGACGGCGATTACAGCCTCAGATAGTACTTCGATTTTTGCAGAATCTTATTTCCCAAATGACAATAGAATCCTATTAAGTGCCGATGGGAATGGAGACGAAATAGATCATCTGTTCGTAAGGGATTTGGAAGGAAATATAAAAGATATCACCCCAGACAAAGAGGCGAAATCTACTTTTTATGGCTGGTCAGACGATGACCAATATCTGTATTTTGGCTCTAATAAGAGAAATCCGAGTTATTTTGATGTTTATAAAATGTCTATTGATGATTTTTCTTCAGAACTGATTTATCAAGATGATAGTGGACTCAATTTTTCAGGAATGTCTAGTGATGAAAATTATTTTGCACTCACCAAATCTTTAAATACAAATGATAGCGATTTATTTCTTTATGATGTAAAGACTGAAGAAATGATTAAAATCAATGAAAATCAAAGTAAGAACTCGTCTCAAGATTTCTCGAATGATAATTCTAAATTCTATTACACGACTGACGATGGTGGAGAATTCTCCTATTTAATGTCTTATAATTTGGCTACTAAAGAGAAGAAAAAAGTTCTAGAAAAATCTTGGGATATCATGGGTAGTGGTTTTACGTCCGAGGGAAAATACATGGTTGTTTATGTGAATGAGGATGGTAAAAATGCAATTCAAGTTTTAGATTCCAAAACAATGAAGGCTATTGATTTGCCAGATTTTAAAGATCAAAGTATCACAAGTGTTGGTTTTAGCGATGATGAAAAATGGATGCGTATGTATGCTGGTGGGTCTAATTCCCCTTCAGATTTATATACCTATAACATAGAAACGAAAGAACAACATAAATTAACTGATGTTCTTAACGAGGCTATAGATGTTGAAGATTTAGTAACTGCAAAAGTAATTCGTTTTAAATCTTTTGATGGTGTTGAGATTCCGGCTATCTATTACTTACCACATCAAGCGTCTGTTGAAAACAAAGTACCAGCTATGGTTTGGGTTCATGGCGGTCCTGGCGGACAATCCCGACAAGGGTTTAGTTCTCTTATTCAATATATGGTCAATCATGGGTATGCCGT
The DNA here is from genome assembly GCF_002836055.1 of Psychroflexus sp. MES1-P1E. GTDB lineage: Bacteria > Bacteroidota > Bacteroidia > Flavobacteriales > Flavobacteriaceae > Psychroflexus. The sequence goes on along the minus strand of NZ_PJBS01000349.1, from coordinate 100,700 downwards.
TTTAGCGGTTAATAACCGTGGGAGTAGTGGTTACGGTAAAACATTTTACAAAATGGATGACCTCAACCACGGTGAGAAAGATTTACAAGATTGTGTAGAAGGTAAAAATTGGTTGGCCTCGCAAACTGAAATTGATGGCGACAAAATAGGAATCATTGGAGGTTCTTATGGTGGATACATGACCATGGCCGCATTAACTTACACTCCAGAAGAGTTTGATGTGGGCGTCAATCTTTTTGGGGTGACCAATTGGATAAGAACATTAAAGAGTATACCACCCTATTGGGAATCTATGAGAGAATCGTTATACCTAGAACTAGGAGATCCTTTTTCAGCAGACTCTATTAGATTAAAACGCATCTCTCCTTTATTTCATACCGATAAAGTCACTAAACCATTAATCGTTTTACAAGGCGCTCAGGATCCTAGAGTATTACAAGTAGAAAGTGATGAGATTGTTGCTGGTGTTAGAGAAAATGGTGTCCCCGTGGAATATGTTTTATTTGAAGATGAAGGTCATGGTTTTGTTAAAAAGGAAAATCAAATAGAATCCTATAGTAGGATTCTAAAGTTTTTAGATAACTACCTTAAAAAGGAAAACATACCCTCTGAGAATAAGACCGAAACTTCCGAAATTGAAGATGTTTAAAAAAGGGCCAATATAAAAATTCAGCTCTGTGTTCTTCAAAAAAGGTGTTTGTCTCCATGACAATAAGGCCCTTAATCATTAGAATATATGACTTCTAAACTTGAATGCTATAAGTAAGGTCTTGGTATATTTTTTGAACGAAGGTGCGCATGGGACAACCGAATGATAATAAGACACAAAAACAGGGCTTCGTAGGTATACATGGAGCACGGCAACACAATCTTAAAAATGTAACTTTAGACATTCCCCGCGATGCATTGGTAGTATTTACTGGGGTTTCAGGATCAGGTAAGTCATCGCTTGCTTTTGGCACTCTGTATGCCGAAGCTGAGCGTAGGTATCTTGAATCTGTATCGCCCTACGCCCGGCGACTTTTCCATCAAATGCCTATCCCAGAAGTCGACAAAATCGAAGGCCTACCCCCAGCTGTTGCTCTACAGCAGCAAAGAGGTTCAGGTACTACGCGATCCTCGGTTGGTTCTGTGACTACATTGTCTAACCTATTACGCATGCTATATTCCCGTGCTGGTGATTATCCAGACGGACAGCCTCTTTTATATGCTGATTCATTTTCCACCAACACACCAGAAGGAGTTTGCCCTAAATGCCATGGATTGGGTAAAATACACCAAGTCACTGAAGAGAGCATGGTTCCCGATGATTCCTTAACGATAAGAGAAAAAGCCATAGCGGCATGGCCACCAGCTTGGCAAGGGAAAAACCTTCGCGATATTTTGACCACTCTCGGCTATGACGTGGATATCCCTTGGAAAGACCTTCCTAAAAAAGAACGCGACTGGATCTTATTTACAAACGATCGCCCGCAGGTACCTGTGTATCGTGACTTAAGCAGAGACGACGTAAAACTTGCCATCAAAAGTAAAACTGAACCTAGTTATAAGGGCACGTATACGGGTGCGAAAAGACATGTTCTGCACACTTTTGCAAATACGCAAAGTACTTTGATGAAAAAACGTGTGTTGCAGTACATGATAAGCAGCGAATGCGGGTCCTGTAAGGGTAAACGTTTACGCCGCGAATCGCTTTCTGTGACTTTTGCTGGTTATGATATTGCCGACATTTCGAGATTACCTCTAGAGAAATTACTTTCTATTTTCGCTCCTTATGGTGATGGCACGGCGCCTGCTTTACTCAAATTAACCAAACAGCATCAGGAAAAAGCAATAGTAGCTCAAAGAATCGCCGAAGATCTTGTGGCGAGAGTAATTGTTTTATTGGAATTGGGCTTAGGCTATTTATCCTTGGAGCGCAGCACACCTTCTCTTTCCCCTGGGGAACATCAGCGGTTAAGACTTGCGACCCAAGTGCGTAGCAATTTGTTTGGGGTGGTGTATGTATTGGACGAGCCTTCTGCAGGATTGCACCCTGCTGACACCGAAGCCTTACTAAAAACTCTGGATAGATTAAAAGCTTCCGGTAATTCACTATTTGTCGTTGAACATGAGTTAGATGTGATTCGCCATGCCGACTGGATTGTAGATGTAGGTCCAGATGCTGGGGAAGGTGGTGGTGAAATTTTATATAGCGGACCACCATCCGGTTTAAAAAACAGTAAACGGTCCAAAACCAGAGAACATCTTTTTAATCATCTGCCTTTTAAAAAGACCATACCCCGAGAGCCTATCGGCTGGTTGAAATTAAGTGGAGTAACCAGAAATAATTTAACAGATCTTGGAGTATCCTTTCCTTTAGGAGTGCTAACGAGTGTCACTGGAGTTTCAGGCTCAGGTAAAAGCAGCTTAGTGAGTCAAGTATTAGTTGAATTAATGTCCATAAAATTAGGAAAGGGCCTTCTTAAAGAAGAAGACGAAGAGGTCTTACAAAAAGATACCGTAGAGACGCTAGGAGGAGAAATCATCGCGGGTTCAGAAGGTGTCAAACGCATGGTGGTGGTCAATCAGAAACCGATTGGGAGAACACCGCGCTCTAATCTGGCGACCTACACAGGCTTATTTGATGTTGTACGGAAATTATTTGCTTCAACAAAATTAGCAAAAGCACGCCACTATAATGCCGGTCGCTTTTCATTTAATGTGGGTAAAGGTCGGTGTCCCAATTGTGATGGTGAAGGTTTTGTGATGGTTGAACTGCTCTTTTTACCAAGTGTCTATGCGCCCTGCCCTGTTTGTGAAGGTGCGCGGTATAATCCCGAAACCTTGGAAGTTGAGTATCACGAAAAAAATATCAACCAAGTTCTTGACATGACCGTAGATAAAGCAGCCGTATTTTTTGAAAAAGAAGACCGAGTAAGTCGCCCCCTCAAGGTGTTGAAGGAAGTAGGTTTAGGTTATTTGCGTTTGGGCCAACCAGCAACTGAGCTTTCCGGTGGAGAAGCACAGCGCATTAAACTTGCTACGGAGCTCCAGCGACTAAGCCGAGGAAATACACTTTATATTTTAGACGAACCCACTACAGGCTTACACCCAACAGATGTAGAAAAATTACAACTCCAATTGGCGAGATTGGTGGATGCTGGCAATACTGTAATTGTAGTTGAACACGATATGCAGATAGTGGCTGGGAGTGATTGGGTTATCGACATAGGTCCTGGAGCAGGAAAAGAAGGCGGAAAAGTGGTCGCAGAAGGCACTCCAAACGAAGTTGCCAAAAACGAATTCAGCAAAACCGCAATTTATTTATCGAAAACATTAAACGGTCACCCATAATTCGAAAGGATAGTTTACGAACTAAGGATTTGTTCTATTCTTTCAGCACTGGAAATAGACTTTTAATAAACCATACCTTTAAAGTTACAGACATAAAACGAGCAAAAAAATGAGATAACCAACTCATTAAGCCATTACAAAGTATACACAAACCTAAACGTAACAAATCTTGGCTGAATAAAGGTTTCTGAGCTAAAGACAAAAATATTATTTGCGCTGTTCCTGACCTGAGAATCGATATCCAAAAGATTAGTTGCTTTGATTTCGTATTCCCATTTAGCATCTCTATCTTTTCTGTAAGAAAGGCTAGCATCCCAGTTTTGGAAGGACTGCGATTCACCATTACCAAGGTCTTGGTTGGTATAAGAATAATTGGTCCAGAAAGTCACCTTTTTCCAGATATAAGCATCAAAGTCTATGGAAGGAGCGTTTGTTATAAACTTGGTCTCCCGGCTTCCTTAGTTGTTGTTTGTTATGCTATAGCGGTAATTAAAACTCACATTTGGAGCCACCTTAAAGTTTGTACGAATCCCTGGGGTATAGGCTTGAGTAAAGCCTTCGTTAAGCGATTGCGAACCTTGAGTTGATAAATTGCTTGTCCTTTCCGAAGATCTGTTGAGCAGAAGGTGCAGTACAAGACTTTGTTTAGTTCAAAAATTAATAAAGAACAAATTTTTTGTATATTGAATTATTAACCATGACTACTATATGTTACCTAAAATTTGGCTTTTGAAACAATCTATAATTTAAAAAACGCATGAAAACACTTACAAAATTTACAATGGCATTAATATTAACCCTTGTATTTTCTCTATCCTATTCTCAACAGAATTATCTTCCTGGCTACATTATAAAGAAAAATAAAGACACCATTAATGGAATTATAGATTTTAGAGATTGGGATAAAACCCCAAATGAAATTAAATTTAAATCTAGTAACACAAATAATCCAATAGTATTTAATCCTTTGGATATCATTGAGTTTGGAGTAGAAGATCAAATATATTCTGGTGGAATTGTAGAAACAGAAGTGACAAAACTAAGCACCAATGAACTTAAGACCTATGAACAACTAAATATTAAAGTTGATACGACGTTTCTTCAGGTACTGATTAGGGGTGATAAAGAATTGTTTTACTATAAAAACAAAGACTCACGAGAAAATTATTACATAAAAAGAGATGGAAAGTTTGATTTATTAGTCCATAAAAAGTACCTACAAAAGCAAGGAACAACTGGTAAAAGTGTAATTATCGAAAACAATAGATATCTAGGTCAATTGACTTTATATCTTAAAGATTGCAACACTATAAGCTCTAAGCTTAAGAACACAACATATACGGAAGGGAGTTTATTCCGCCTTTTTAGACACTATAACGAATGTACTTCACTTGACATAGCTTTCCAGAAAGAACGAAAGAAATTAATTATTGAAGTGGGTGCACTCGTTGGGGCCTCTTTGACCTCGTTAAAGTTCAGTGGTTCCAGATTTCCAAAGCTTACTCGAGTAGACTATCCACAGTCTGTAAATTTTGCAGGAGGGATATTTTTAGACTTGATCTTCCCTAAATATCAACGCAAATGGTCGATAAATAGTGAGTTATTTTACTCTAGTTATAATGTTGAAAATCAGTTTAAAGAGGTTTTAAGTGGTGAGAATAATTTTAGCACAACGACTACAGAATTTGCTTATTCCTATATAAAAATCAACACTTTAGTACGTTTTAAATACCCTGTTGGTCATATGTTCATCTACGTTAATGCAGGTTTTTCTAATGGCTTCTCAATAAGTGAAACTAATTATATGAAAGAAGAATTTGTTTTTAATTCCATGGTTAGCATAGTTGAAGGAAGAGCTCTTCCTTTAACAAGAAACTATGAGCAAGGGATACTGTTTGGAACCGGACTAAAGTACAAGAGATATTCTTTCGAGATTAGAACTGAAATAGGAACTGGAATTTCTAAATACATAGAGTTAGATAGCACACCAACCAGATTTCAATTTTTGCTTGGATATAAATTCTAACATATTAAAATAGTTTTATAAAGGTTTGAATTAGCAAATTAAATAAAGAGCCACTTAGGAAATCCTTGATAAGTTGCTTTTTATTTTTTTTAGGTGAAACAAAGTTTTAATCGCTAGCTCTATTCATTACAAAGTATACACAAACCTAAACGTAATAAATCTAGGCTGAATAAAGGTTTCTGAGCTAAAAACAGAAATATTATTTGCGCTGTTCCTGACCTGAGAATCGATATCCAAAAGGTTAGTTGCTTTGATTTCGTATTCCCATTTAGCATCTCTATCTTTTCTGTAAGAAAGGCTAGCATCCCAGTTTTGGAAGGACTGCGATTCACCATTACCAAGGTCTTGGTTGGTATAAGAATAATTGGTCCGGAAAGTCACCTTTTTCCAGATATAAGCGTCGAAGTCTATGGAAGGAGCGTTTGTTATAAACTTGGTCTCCCGGCTTCCTTGATTATTGTTTGTTATGCTATAGCGGTAATTAAAACTCACATTTGGAGCCACCTTAAAGTTTGTACGAATCCCTGGGGTATAGGTTTGGGTGAAGCCTTCGTTAAGCGATTGCGAACCTTGAATAAACTGGTTGATTTTACTATAGTTAAAACTAGTGTTGATTGTTGCTCTTACCTTCCCGAAGGTTCGCTGAACTCGCCCAAAGACACTCACGTTTTCATCTGCAAAATTAGAATTGAAGAAAGTGCTGGTTCGGATAACATTCTCAAAGTTTGTTAAGCTTCGTATTTGATCGATATTACTGGAATATGCCGCTCTGGCAAACACATTGGTATAGTTGAATAGGTTGAAACTGCTGTACAATAAACTTATGTTATTGGACAAGGCATTTTGGAGTTCAGGCTCGCCAAATTGAATACTATTGAAGCTGTTCAATACTAGGCCCTCTGCCAATCTTGTCACATCCGTAAATTGATTACGCATATCGTACTTCAAAGTCAATGACTCACTTTTCTTAAACTGAATTCGAGTTTCAAAATCTGGTAATAACCTAAAGAAATTATCTTCGTAAGTCACTCCAAATTGGGTATTCTTGTTTCCATAAGCATGAACAGAAAAGCCGGGAGTAAAAGTGAATTTGCCCACTTTCACCCGATAATGGACTCCTAAATAAATATCGCTAAAATTATACTGTATATCATTAGTAGCCCGCCCATTATTAAAAGTTGGAGTGGGTGCAAATTGAGACCCATCTTCAAGAAATTGAAAGATATCAGAATTGAAGTCTTGACGACTTAAGATAGTCCCCAATGTAAAATTGATATTGCTTTTCGTATTGAGAATATTGTAGTAGTCCAATTTAGCATCCAACTGATTGGATTTGATACGCCTGTCTTGCGTCAAATTATAGGTTTGCAGTGAGGTATCCAAACCTATGGCTTCTGCTGTAGTGTCGAAGGGGTCTTCGCTATTGGGGTCATTACCTAAACGAGCATTGTAAAATGGATCTTCATCTTTTATCAAATGCTGAGCCTCCAAAGCAAAAATATTATTTTCATTAAGCGTATAGTAATAGTTTAAATTTTGATTAATGCTGTAAGGGTTAACTTCATCCACTTGGACTGTATTTCCTATGACTGAAGAAAGTATATTTTGGTCTTGAGAATCCTCAGAAACACGTGCCAAAACATCGTAATCTAATTGATTATTGAAGTTTGGTTTGTAAGAAGCGCTAAGTTTTAGTAAGCCTTGGTTAGACCGTTCTTCACTAGATTGCTCTGTTCGTTCATCGGGAATACCAAGATCTGAATTGGTATATTGGACAAAACTGTTTTCTTTGGATAGAATGCGACTGGTATTGTAAATAAGAAATCCACTCAAGTCTAGAGACTGCTTTGGTGAATAACTAAAGTTACCAGTGGCCAATTTATTTTCTATTTTCAGAGCATTGTCTTGATTGGTTAAGAAATTAAGGCTGTTATCTCCAAGATTTATACTAGTTCCACTACTACTACTTGGGGCCCTAAAACCTCCACCAAAACCTCTAATATCTCTTCGCGTTAGGGCAGCTTCACCCGTATTATTTATGTCTCCTATAAAATTAAGGCTGTACTTAGGACTGTAATAGAATAATTTGGGCTGAACCAAATACAACTCATCCTCAGGAGATGTTCCTACTGCTGCAGTTACATTACCAAACCAAAAGCTTTCCTTTCCTTCTTTCAGTTTGATATTCATCGCCACATTATCTTGGTTATTTCTCACCCCACTGAGCTGGCCCACTTCAGAATAATTTCTCAAGACTTGGATCTTATCGACAGCTTTCGAAGGAATGTTTTTTATAGCTAATTTGGTATCCCCATCAAAAAAATCTTTGCCATTTACCATGAGCTTATTCACCACTTTCCCTTCTACTTCAATCTGGCCGTTTTCATTAATCTCAACCCCTGGTAAATTTTCGAGGATATCTTCCAGCTTTCGTTCGGTACCATCGCTAAAAGAGTCCGCATTGTAAATAAGAGTATCTCCTCTAATGGTCACTGGCATTTCGTAACTGATCTCGACTTCATCTAGAGATTTATCAGTTTGAAGGGTGTACACTTTTGTAATATCATTTTCATCAGTGGTCAAAACCTCTTCAAAAGTCTTCAAACCAATGTAACTCACTTGTATTTTATAGCTGCCATTTTTACCTAGCTGTAATTTAAAATTACCATTAGCATCCGTAATACCATAGGACTCCAAACCACTCGTTGCTTGATTTATAGCTACTACATTGGCCAACTCCAAAGGATTTTGTAAGCTATCTTTAACGACACCTTGTAATTTAACTTGGGCAAAAATGCAGGTGGTTGCTAGAAGTAATGCAACACAAAATATTTTATTCATAAATTTATGTGAGGTGTAAGTTGAGTTCTATTTATCGATTTAATTTGGATCAACCTCGTCGTCGACCTCTATTGTTTCTCATCTCAAGCATTTTCTCTTGAATGGTTGCTTGATAATCATTTTTCGTGATCTCTTTACCTTTATCTGGAGCTTTAATCTCTATCCCCTCTTCTGGATTTATGACTATTTTAGAACACAGCATAACTGTATTTCCTGCACTTACCTCTAGAATAAGACCCGGAAGTCCCCAGTATTCTCCAGGACCGTGGCTTACAGGAATTTGAAGTGTATACCAAGCTTCTACCTCAGTTGTTTTTATCTCTAAATCTTCCATTTTAACAGCCGTTGAGTCAGTTTTAGCCTCAGTGTTCGTTTCTCTTAAGTCGCCCCAAGAAAAATTATACCACTCCAATTCATCGGTTGGTACGGAAGCCGTTGCTTTAAAGCACATATATTGGCCTATCGATTTAGACTCAGTCCCCATCTTCCATTCAATAGCGGCTAGCTTATCTTTCACTAAAAATTTCTTGCCATAAAATTCTTGACTTTGGACTAGGGTCTTTTGTTTTACATCTTTAAATTGCTCACCTCTTGAAAAATTATCACCCCAAGAATCTGTAGCTCCAGAAATCGCATCTATTTTCTCGTCTTCGTTAAACACAGACTTCTCCTTATTGAAATTTAAAATATAAGTCTTTTGCAATCTATTCTTTAAACGAGCTTGGATTTGCTTTTTTTGAGCTTCGCTCATTCTAGCTCCAAAACTTCCTAGCTCCATCTTAGCCTTAGAAAAATAAACCGCTTGCCCTTGAAACTCTTGAGCATTTAAAGTAGGCGAAAATGACAATAATGCAATGAAGACTAGACTACTAAATTTTAAGAAAATTGATTTCATGATGCGTTTTTAAAATAAAATGTTAAACGAATGTAGAATAATGCAAAACGCGTCACCCTATTTTGTAAAAATATTAACAAGCTAAGCGTCAGCTTTTGTGCTGATAGCTTTTTAGTTTAATTAAGCTTCTGTATATTTTGAAATATTAAAATATTAAAGATGAAAATAAAAACACTAAGCCTTTCTTTTATTATTCTACTTCTGTCTTGTAAAGATGTGCAGGAAAGGGATAATAAGATGAATGAAAAAGCTAATTCTGATGCTATCACAGAAGTTGCAAGCTTTAAAGGCCAACAAGTCACTGGAGTCACTGCAACTGATAAAGGACGCCTTTTTGTGAATTTTCCAAGATGGAGAAAAGGGGTCAACAATTCAGTAGTGGAAATAATTCCTAATTCTGACCCTCAAAGCTATCCTAATGACTCTTGGAATTCTTGGGAAATTGGCGAGCCTATTACAGAAAACAAATTTATTGGAGTTCAATCTGTGTTGGCTTTTGAGGACAAGTTATATGTTTTGGATACCAGAAGTCAATTGTTTCAGGACGTAATGGATGCTCCGCGTATTTTCGTTTTTGATTTAGCCACAGCTACTTTGTTTGAAACTTATATATTAGAAGAGACTAGCTATTATAAAGATTCTTATATCAATGATCTTAGAGTAGATAAGAAGAATGATAGAATCTACATAACGGATTCTGGCCATCCTGGATTGGTCATAGTAGATATTGATTCAGGGAAAACCAGAAGAGTACTGAACGAACATAGCTCTACCACCGCAGAACAATCCTTTCTAACTTTTGGTGAAAAGAAATGGGAGAACACCATTCATTCCGATGGCATTGCGTTAAATACTGAAAGTGAACGCCTATTTTATCATGCCTTAACTGGGTATAGCTTGTATTCTGTAAGCACGGATGTGTTAAAAGTCGATGACAAGAAACCAATCGAAGAACAGGTTACCTTTGAAACTAAAACAGCCGCTCCCGATGGGATGATTTTCGATAGCGAAGGAAACCTCTATTTTGCAGACTTAGAACACGATAAAATTCAATATAGAACACCAGAAGGCAAAATTCATACCCTTGCAGAAGGGGAACAGATACGTTGGGCGGATACCTTTAGTATTTATGAGGGCTATCTTTATTTCACAAATTCCAGAATTAACGAAGTGGGTGCTGATATCTCATCGATGACCTTTAGCCTTAATAAAATAAAACTTCCTTCTTCACAAGAAGCTCATTAAATATAAAATGAATGTGTCATATCATAAAATAATTGAAAAAATTATGATTAAACACAACCTATCCACATATAATGTGTCTTCTTAATGAACCAAATAGTTATGAAAATTAAATTTTTAGCTTTAATTACTGTCATAATTTTATGCTCATGTAGCAACGATCAGGATACTATCACTCAAGCTACATTGGAAGGAGATTGGAAGCTGATTCAAATGATGGGAATGGTTCCAAATTCAGAAACAACAGGCTCAGATATGGAAAGGCAAGAATCCTATCGTTTTTTTTGAAGATGGCAACTTTTTAAAAACCAGAGAAACTGATGTGAGCTTTGAAGAGCTTTCAGGAACTTACAGTTTCAATGAAGACCAGAGACGTTTAGAACTTACCTACGGAGAATAAAGATAGATCATAGGCTCTTGCCAATCTGATTTAAAAGAAAATCTGTTTTTTAGCTCAAATGAAGTCTTATCAAGTACATGGATCCAATGTGATGGTCCAAGTCTAGATTATAAGAAAATCTAACACTGACATACTGAAATTTACCTCATAGAATTTATACGTGATGCTTTATATAAAAAAACCGTCTCCACTCTGGAGACGGTTTTAAAGGCTGAACTTCAAAATAACTATACTCTTTTACTTAGTATAGGAAATTCAGGGCAGTCACGTCGTTAGAATTAAACTCTCCATCTTCATTATTGCTAAAACAGGCTAACATGATAGACGTTGGATCAAATCCTGATGGAGTTCCTGGAATGTAGTTTGCACCTACACCAGCGGTTCCTTCATTGGTATTTTGTCCACAACTCTGGCGACTAAAGAAATCGGTATGTCTAAAACCTACAGAATGTCCAATTTCATGAGTGATCACGTGCTCAATAACGTTGGTATTGTAATTACTCAACCCGTAAATCTGAACAAATTTGTTGGGGTTTCCGTTACTGGGAAAACCTGCTGAACCTCCAGCACCACTAGGGTTGTTTACAGTATTGTTATAGACTACCATATCTTTATTTTGATAGTTGGTTCCAAAAGTAAGATTGAAATTGATATTCAAATTCAGTCGGTTGTAATTTGCAATAGCCCAACTCAAAGCTGTTCTCTCTTTAGTAGTTAAGGCTTGACTTCCACCCGTATAACCAATCACAGTTATAGTTTGAGGACTGACTAAGGCGTTGGTACTATATTGTTTATTATGGGTATCCTCATAACCCTGGAAATCTAGTCCGCTAAGTTCCTCTAGGGACATCACGATATCTCCTTCAACTCGAATCACCTCGCGCTTCTCACCACCGGGAAGAACCATTTCTTCACGTTGAGCTCCCAATGCACTCAAATGGTTTTTAGAAATTAAGTCTAAGGTAGATTGATCTAAATTGGTAGGAGTCTCTGATGTATTGACTCCTAAAATAATTCTATCAGAGTTATCAATTTGGTTGGTATCCAAAACCTCTTCGCTTGTAACTTTGTCAGCTTCACATGATCCCAAAAGTAATCCGAAGACCGCTGGGACGATAAATAATCTTTGTAGTTTCATAATTTTTAATTTAATTAAGTTAAAAATAATTGCGCAATTATTCATTTATATTGCTCTAAAATACTTTTTAATGTTGTTATGAGTTAATTAATTGTAAAATTTTTAGTTTTATTTAACAAACGCACGCTAATTAAAGTCACGCTTTATTTTGGAAAATTAAAATATTCATTTGAATTATCTAAAAAACACTTATAAAACTCATCCTTCCGTCTTTATTTCTAATCTTCTGCACTTTAATTGATACTTATTCGCAGATTACAGCAGCATTTTACACCAATAGTTCAGGCTCAAAATTTGCTGTTGATTATCATATCAATAAGAGGTTTTGGACAGGTCTTAGAATTTATTCAGATACTTCTGTTGATAATTTCAACCCTGAGATCGTCAACGATCATAATATAGTGACAAAGTCAAGTTATGATTTTTACTTAAGTGCTGATGCCATTTTAAATAACATCAATGGCGGTATTATTTCCGTTGGTATTGGCATTAAACCTTTTGAAAATATAAAAGATCTATCTTTTAACATCGAGTTTAATCTCATTTATGAATTTGATCTCAATGACTTATTTGTCAGGGGATTTTTAGGAATGCATTATAAACTAAATTAATTTTAGTTTGAAAAAACTAAAGACTACTTCATCACTTATAAAAAAGAAATCTATAGCTCTATTTAATTCCATAATTCAACAGAAAGCTTAACTACAAATTTTTACATTAACTTCCCCACTAATAACATCTTATAAAACTTGTTTAAAATTAAAATACATTATGATTAACCCACTATTTTAGATACCTATTAATTTAAGCTGATACAACATTTATAAACCTTACTCCTATGGCATTTTTAAAAATAAAACACGTGTTGGTCCTGCTTCTCATTGTAGGCTATTCTTGTGACAAAGCTCCAGAAAAAGAAAAAACTCCAAACGAAGACCTTAACGCTTGGTTTGAAGAGAAATACGAAGAGTCTCTCCAAAAAAGCCCCTTAAAGCTAACGTCTCTTGGGATAAAGGATAAATATGATCAAATTGATGATTTAAGCCTTGATGCTCAAATCGAAAATGCAACGTGGATGCAGGAGAGTGTTGACGAACTCGAGAAAAATTTCGAGTATCAATCTCTTAATAAGCAAGACCAAATGTCCTATGATATCTGGCTTTACCAGAATGAGCTTCTTCAAGAAGGCCTAGAGTATCAAGATTTAGAGTACGTCTTCGACCAAATGACAGGAATACATACGCGACTTCCTAGTATGCTTATCAACTTTCATAAAGTAGATAGCTTAGAAGATATGCAAGCTTATGTTAATAGGATTCAAGGAACAGCAAGAGCGATCAATCAACTGGTCGATAGAGTAAAATCTCAAGCTTCCAAAGATATTCTTCCGCCTAGATTTGCTCTAGAGACAGTCTTAAAGCAAAGCAGAGCTATTGTTACCGGACAACCTTTTCAAGACTCAGAAGTTAACTCCCCTTTATATGAGGATATGCTGAGAAAAACCGATAGTCTTTTAGCTCAAAATAAAATAGATGATCAACACGCTAAGGAGCTAAGAACAGCTTCAAGAGAAATGCTGCTTAAAGTATTTCAACCTGCATATAACAATCTCATCGCTTGGACAGAAAACGAAATCCCAAATGCTTTAGAAACCCCTACAGGAGTGAGTCGGCATCCAAACGGAAAAGCTTTTTATGACTATACACTTAAAACGTCTACCACAACTTTACTTACAGCAGATGAAATCCATAACACAGGCCTGAAGGAGGTAGAGAGAATCCAAAAGGAAATGCTAAGCATTAAAAATGAAGTTGGTTTTGAAGGTGACTTACAAGAGTTCTTTAAATTTATTGACGAGGATGAGCAGTTTTATTTCCCAAACACAGACGAAGGCCGTCAAGACTATCTTAATGAGGCGAAACAATATATCGATGAACTCACCAAAAAGCTACCAGACTATTTTGGCATTTTACCAAAAGCTAGTTTACAAGTAAAACGCGTGGAAGCCTTTAGAGAGCAAGATGGTGCACCACAACATTACAACGCGGGAACACCAGACGGCTCCAGACCTGGCACTTATTATGTTCACCTTTCGGACATGTCGTCTATGCCTAAAACCACTATGGAAGGAGTAGCCTATCATGAAGGCAATCCAGGACACCATATGCAAATTTCTATAGCACAAGAGCTAGAAACCGTTCCAACCTTTAGAACACAACTAGGCTACAATGCTTACGTAGAAGGCTGGGCTTTATATTCTGAAAAACTTGCTAAAGAGATGGGAGGATATGAAAACCCGTATTACGATTTTGGACGACTAGTCAATGAAATTTGGAGAGCGATAAGGTTGGTAGTGGATACAGGCCTGCATTCCAAAGGTTGGAAAGAAGCCGAGGCCATTCAATATTTTAAAGATAATTCTTCCATCTCAGAAAATGCTATAAAAGCAGAGGTCCAACGTTATATGGTCATGCCAGGGCAAGCTACAGGCTATAAAATCGGCATGCTAAAAATTCAAGAGTTAAGACAACGTGCAGAAACTCAACTTGGCGATCAATTCGATATCCGCAAATTCCATGATATCATCTTAGGAAGTGGGGCTTTACCCCTAGACCTTTTAGAACGACAAGTGGACTCTTGGATTGAAGTGGCTAAACAAGCAGCATAGTTGAACAGAGATTCTATCAATACTTAAATTTTAGAATAGATTTAAAATTAATTACAACATGCTGAATTGAAGAACAGTGGTTCTTATATTATGGGATACAACGCCTCTCCAGACACTCCTATTATAAGTGGAATCAGCATCCAGATGAGTATCGATATGAAAGATGACAAAAAGGCGAAAACACCATTTGAAAAACTTTCTCAAGGTAGGAAAATCTATACCGACTTTCAAAGAACCAGTCGTGGGGCTTATTACGGTAGAGTTTCCGATCAATATGGTATCCATTAAATGATGGATTCTAAATAAAAAAACGTTTTCTAAAAGCAAACAAAGCAATCTCAAATCTAATTAAAGTATCATTCTGAAGCGGCCTGAATATATCATGCAGCCAGATTAATTTCAAAATTTTAAATTATTGATAGTCAATTATTTAATAGACCTTCAAACTTCCAAAACTTAGGGACAAGGTAACTACTTAAGTTTTGAAACCACTTTTTTTATACCTCAGTTGTTGCTTTTCGCTTCAATTTAATGACGGTCACTTCTGGCCATATACCTACTCTACCTGGGTAAGCCAAGAAACCAAACCCCCGGTTGACGTTGATAAAGCGCTTGGCATTTACATATAAACCAGCCCATTGCTCATACCGATATTGAACAGGACTCCACTTGAACCAACCTGGGATTTCAATCCCAAATTGCATTCCATGAGTATGGCCACTTAATGTAAGTTGAACATCTTTCTTATGGTGTTGAATGACTTCGTCCCAATGGGAAGGATCATGGCTCATCAAAATTTTAAAATCAGAAGCCTCTATCCCATCAGCGGCTTTTTCAAAATCCCCTGCTTTTTTAAAACCTCCTTTCCCCCAATTTTCGACACCAATCAAGTGTAATTTACTATCCCCTCTTACCAACTCTCTACGTTCATTTCTTAGTAAATCCCAACCCAAGTCGGAATGAACATTTACAAGATCTTCAAAATTTTGCTGTTTATCTGTTTGGCTTTCGAAATTATAATAGTCGCCATAATCGTGGTTTCCCAATATGGAAAAAACACCATCTTTCGCTTTCAATTGACTAAAAAGAGGAGTCCAAGGCGTCATTTCATCAGCTAAATTATTAACGAGATCGCCAGTAAATAAAATTACATCAGACTCTTGTTTATTGACTAGGTTAATCGCATATTCAATTTTTTCCGTATTATCAAAACTTCCGCTGTGGATATCACTCAGTTGGGTAATAGTATAGCCATCAAAAGCTTTAGGAAGATTGTCAAATTCCAACTCATAGGACAACACCTTATAATTATACTTCCCCTTATACATCCCATACAAAAGTGAAAGGAAAGGGATAGCTCCAAGTCCAAGAGCAATAGTGCTTATAAATTTTCGTCGAGAAGGCAAATTTTCTGTAGATGTAGTAAATAGTTTACGGTAAGCATAAACAAGTAAACGAACAGTGTCTTCACCAAACATCCAGACCACAACACTCAATTTCAGTAAAAGTAAACTTAAGAAAACACCAGCCATATAAGCTCGAAATCCAGTAAGTGAAGTATTTGGACTTGACTCGTAGAAAGAATAAATCAACAGTCCAAGCACAACTAAGGTGATGCCTACATAAACCCCGAGGCTCCACCAAAATTTAAATAGGGTTTTAAAGGCTTGAAAGGCATAGACCTCAATAGCAATAAGAATAAGAATTGGGACAATCCAGCGCATCTTTTTTTTGCAAATATAGTTTTAGCGGTTCTTCTAGTCCGCTATTTAAACAAAGTTTTAGAGGCCTTTATTCTGAATTTAATCCAACAAGATTAAATGTTTAGAAGACCACTGTTACATTCTCTAAAACTAATGCGGATGTCGGGTGCCGTGTTCCACTGAAGGACTTTTTGAAGCTTTAAAAACGTAACGATAAATGCTTATTAAAAATGTCAGTTCGAGTGGTTTCAATGAATTTTTGCTTAAAAAAAATCATTGAAATTATATCGAGAACACTTCGGATAACTAGAAACCTCTCGATACATTAGTGCTAAAAAGCATCTAATTATTGTCATTTGGAGTTTTTTACTTGACTGAATAGGAAAGAAAAAAGTATCGAGAAACAACTTTAAATATAAATTCAAAAGCCCTCAACAAAAAACAAGAATGTTCAGTCGTGATATCAATTTAAGTCCTAAAAATATCAGGGCCACAGCCCCAAATTTTATAAACGCTTTTCAGAAAAAGTACTTTAAAGCGTATACTTCTATTTGTCTTTTTAATGTAATTAAAAATATAAGATCATAGCCAGCAAATCTTAGTAGCAAAGGCAAAAGCCCTTCATTTGTCGAGGGGGGCATAGCCCTGACCCTTAAATAAAAAATAAGGTTAGAACAATCACCTAGTTCAATTTTGGAAAAGCCATAATTTCAACTAAATTTACATTTAATAAAAATTCACTTTATGGCTTCCAAAAAACGACTTTTCCTTGTTGATGCATATGCGATGATTTTCCGCGGTTATTATGCCCTTATCAAAAACCCAAGAATCAACTCCAAAGGACAAGATACTTCCGCCATTATGGGATTTATGAATTCCCTTTTTGACGTCATAAAGCGAGAAAATCCCGATCATTTGGCAGTTTGCTTTGATAAAGACGGAAGCAAGGATCGAAAAGAAATGTATGTAGAGTACAAGGCCAATAGAGATGCAACCCCAACCGTTATCAAAGACTCCATCCCTATTATACAGGATATTCTCCACGCTATGGAAATTCCTGTCGTAGAAATCTCGGGTATGGAAGCCGATGATATTATTGGGACACTAGCTATACAAGCGGAAAAGCAAAACTATGAAGTCCATATGGTTACCCCAGACAAGGATTTCGCTCAACTGGTTACTGAGAATATATTTATGCAACGCCCTGCACGAATGGGGAACGGAGTAGAAAAATGGGGCATACCAGAAGTGCAGAAAAAGTTTGGAGTGGAACGTCCAGAGCAAGTCATCGATTTCTTGGGTATGATGGGAGATGCTGCGGATAATATCCCAGGCTTACCCGGAGTGGGTGAAAAGACCGCTAAAAAATTTCTACAGCAATTTGGTTCCATGGAAGTACTCTTGGAAAACACAGATCAGCTGAAGGGAAAGATGAAAGAGAAAATAGAAAAAAATGCAGAGTTAGGACGCTTATCTAAAAGACTAGCTACAATCATTACTGACTGTGACGTCACTTTCGACGAGGATAAGTATGAAGTTTCTCCACCAAATGTTGAGAAAGTCTTAGACATCTTTAAAGAGTTAGAATTTAGAAGATTGACAGAGCAGTTTGTAAAAATGTACAACAAAGGAGAAGCTGTCGCAGAAAAGCCCTCTCAAAACACATCAAGCTCTCCCCAAACTGCTGGAGCTGGACAATTTTCTCTATTTGGAAGCGATACCGATGTTTCCAGTATTGATCCTAGTCATTTTGATGGATACAAGACCTTAAAAAGCACAGACCACCATTATCAGTATGTAAAAGGAGGTCTCTCCCTAAAGCTCTTTATAGAAAAACTAATGAAGCAAAACTCGGTGTGTTTCGATACAGAAACTACCAGTTTAAAAACTCTAGATGCCGAATTAGTGGGAATTGCTTTTTCTTGGGAGAGCCATAAAGGCTTTTATGTGGTCTTTCCCGAGGATCAAAACGAGGCACAAGAATTAGTAGAAAAGTTGAGACCATTTTTTGAATCTACAGAGATCGAAAAAGTAGGTCAAAACTTAAAGTACGATATCAAGGTGTTGGCCAATTATAAACTTAAAGTAAAAGGACCGTTGTTTGATACGATGCTCGCGCACTACATCATCAACCCAGATATGCGGCACAATATGAATATCTTAGCAGAAACTTACCTCAACTATTCTCCACAACCTATTGAAGACCTCATCGGTAAAAAAGGTAAAAGCCAAAAGACTATGCGGACAGTAAATTTGGAAGACCAAACCCAATATGCTGTAGAAGATGCCGATATTACCTTTCAACTCAAAACTTACTTTGAAAAAGAATTAAAAGAAGCCTCCAACGAGCCTTTATTTAAAGATATGGAGATTCCCTTATTACGGGTCTTGGCAGCTATGGAAATTGAAGGTATCAACCTCGATAAATCAGCTTTAGAAAACATTTCAGAAAAGCTAGATGAGGATATTGAACGCCTGGAGAAGTCAGTATACGTAGAAGCGGAAGGAGAATTTAATATAGGATCCCCAAAACAATTGGGCGAGATCCTATTTGGCAAATTGGAACTTGCAAAAAAACCTAAAAAAACAAAATCTGGTCAATACTCAACGGCAGAAGAGGTCTTGTCTAATTATGCAAAAGATCATAAAATAGTACGAGAAGTTTTAGAATGGAGACAACTCTCTAAACTCAAAAGCACCTATGTAGACGCTTTACCAAAACAAATTCACCCAAGAACCAAACGCGTTCATACCGAGTTTATGCAAACTGTAGCAGCAACTGGTCGTTTGAGCTCCAATAACCCTAACCTTCAAAATATCCCCATTCGCACAGAACGTGGACGTGAAGTAAGAAAAGCATTTGTCCCTAGAGATGAGAATTATGTGTTGCTCGCTGCCGATTATTCCCAAATAGAACTTAGAATTATAGCAGCCTTGAGTCAGGAAAAAACGATGATGAATGCTTTTAAAAATGGAGAAGATATTCACGCTTCAACTGCGGCAAGAGTATTTGGTGTGGATATAGAAGAAGTAACCAGAGCACAGAGAAGCAATGCTAAAACTGTCAACTTTGGAATTATATATGGAGTGTCTGCTTTTGGATTGAGCAATCAAACTGACTTGACTAGAAACGAATCTAAGGAGCTGATAGAGACTTATTATAAAACCTATCCTAAGTTGAGAGCCTATATGGATGAGCAAGTGGAATTCGCAAAGGAGCATGGTTACGTGAAAACAGTCATGGGTAGGCGGCGTTACCTCAAAGACATCAATGCTAAAAACCATATAGTGCGAAGTGCCGCAGAACGCAACGCGGTGAACGCCCCTATTCAAGGAAGCGCTGCAGACATTATAAAGGTCGCGATGATAAATATTTATGACGCTTTAGAAGAACAGAATTTTAAATCCAAAATGCTCCTGCAAGTCCATGATGAATTGATTTTTGATGCTCACAAAGACGAAATCGATGCCCTAACAGCACTGGTTAAAGACAAGATGGAAAATGCCTTTAAACTGGATGTTCCTCTAGATGTGGAGATGGGTACAGGACAAAACTGGCTGGAAGCTCATTAAAATAAACATCACTCTTTGTCAACCTGATCTCGTTTCAGATTCTTGACTGAATTTTAGATAGGTATAAATTAGATTCTGAAACCATCCGACTTGTTATAAAAGTCGGACTTGTCCAGAATGATAAAATATATAGATTTTAGGGCAATACCTACCCCACAATATTAACGATTTTACCAGGCACGATAATCACTTTTTTAGGAGTGCGCCCGTCCAGTTGTTTCTGTGTGCGCTCCTCGGCCATTACTATTTTTTCGATCTCGTCTTTGCTTAAGCCCAAAGACAAGTCAAGTGTAAACCTCATCTTTCCATTAAAGGAAATAGGATATGTTTTGGAGTCTTCTTTCAAGTAGTGTTCTTCAAAAACAGGATAATCCACTTCAGAGATACTAGTGGTGTTGCCTAAAAGTTCCCATAACTCTTCAGCGATATGTGGAGCATATGGTGAAATCAATACTGCTAGAGGTTCTAAAACCTCCCGAGACTTACAACTCTGCTGAGTCAACTCATTCACGCAGATCATAAAGGTAGAGACTGACGTATTGAAGCTAAAGTCTTCGATATCTTGAGTGACTTTCTTAATGGTCTTATGCAGAATTTTTAAGGACTCCTTTGAAGCGTGCTCATCAGAAACGACAAAATCCTGTCCCTCGTCGCCTTGGGAGTTGGGGGGAAAATACAATTTCCAAAGTTTTTTTAAGAAATTATGCACCCCAGACAGTCCCGCAGTACTCCATGGCTTGGCTTGTTCAAGTGGTCCTAAAAACATTTCGTAAAGTCTCAAGCTATCGGCACCATATTCCTCACAGATATCATCTGGATTGACCACATTGAATTTGGATTTAGACATTTTTTCAACTTCCCTACTCACTAAAAGTTTCCCTGATTCATTATAAATTACTTTTGCATCTTTAAATTCTTTTCCAAAAGGAGATGTTTTAAAACCGTCTAGATTCAATTCGTTTGAAGTATTGACTAAAGAAACATCAACACGTCTCTTTACATTGGTTAAACCCATATAAACAATCTGCCCGTTTTTATCACTCTGGTTTTTATTTTCAAATTCACAAATCTCTTCTGCTTTTTGTATAATTTTTTCTATTTCATTAGAAATATAGTCTGATTCTATATATTCCCTTTTTTTAATATTTAAATCACCCAAATCATTACTTAAAAGAACCTTTAATACCTTAGGTGTCTCTTTCAGATTATTGTTATTCTCTTTATCATCAACTGTAAAAACAATAGTAAAAGTATTTACAAAAGCACTCTCTCCCAAAATCATTCCCTGGTTAATCAACTTTTTAAAAGGCTCGTCTACTGGAAAAACTCCTTTGTCGTTTAGGAATTTGGTCCAGAATCTAGAATATAATAAATGCCCAGTGGCGTGCTCGCTCCCTCCAATATACAAGTCCACGTTGTTCCAATAGTCTAAATTCTCTTTGGAAGCGATGTGTTGATCTCGGTTTTCGGTTTCCATGTAGTGAAATAAATACCAAGAACTTCCTGCCCATCCAGGCATAGTGTTCAGCTCCACTGGAAATACTGTTTTATGATCTATCTTGGCGTTTGAGACTACTTGATGTTGCTCAGTATCCCAAGCCCACTCTTGTGCTCTTCCCAAAGGTGGAGCCCCATCTTCTGTAGGCAGGTATTTTTCGACCTCAGGCAATTTCAGCGGCAGGTGTTTTTCATCGATCATTTTGGGTAAGCCATTGATGTAATACACGGGGAAGGGCTCTCCCCAATACCGCTGTCTAGAAAAGACGGCATCTCTTAGTCTATAATTTATCTTTTTAGCCCCTTGACCCATGTTGGCCAGAGCTTCAATCGCTTTGGGGATCGCTTCCAAAACACCTAAACCATTCAGGAAGTCAGAATTAGCGATTTTTGTCGCATTAGATTTATCTGTGTAGGCTTCCTTAGAAATATCAATGCCTTCAAACACGTTGGGAATAGGAATTCCGAAATGTTGAGCAAAATCATGATCCCTTTGGTCACCACAAGGGACAGACATAACAGCCCCTGTGCCATAACCTGCAAGGACATAATCTCCAATCCAAACTGGAAGAGGTTCTTTAGTATGAGGATGCTCGGCATACGCCCCCGTGAAAGCACCAGAAATGGTTTTAACATCTGCCATACGTTCTCTCTCGCTTCGCTTTGCTGAAGCTTTTACATAAGCGTCTACTTCTTCTTTTTGGTCAAGAGTTGTAATTTTAGATACCAAATCATGTTCTGGAGCCAGGGTGATAAACGAGACTCCGTAAATCGTGTCTGGACGAGTAGTAAATGCTTCAATAATCCTCTCCCCTTGCCCCTCTCCAATGGAAAGCGGTTTAACTTTACTCTCTTCAGATGGCTTCGCCATCTTAGTATAGGCGGGTAGTTTATCTAGTTTGGTTTTGATTTTTTCAAGAACCTCATCTATATTTCCGATGACGTCTTCATTTTTAAATCGAATAACTTCAAAGCCTTTTTTATTTAGAAATTGTGTTCGTTCCTCATCATAGGCTTTGGTTTCATTATGATATTCTCCATCGACTTCAACGACCAAAGATTTTAATAAACAGACAAAGTCTGCAATATAATCTCCGATTAAATGTTGCTGTCGAAACTTATATCCCGATAACTTTTTACCTCGAAGTTGTATCCAAAGTGTTTTTTCAGCCTCAGTTGGTTGATTTCTATTTTCTTTTGCTTTTTCAATAAGGGTGTAGGCATTATTTCCACCTGTCATGTAGCCTGGCTTAGTATTCTCTTTCCCTTTGGGGAAGGGTAGGATGGGGAATTTTAGTTGCGCTCCCACCGATTTTCCAATCCAGTTGCGTTGGGTTTCTTTTAGGCTTTCGCTCCAATCTAAATCTTCAAGTCCTCTAAGTAGACGATCTGCAAACGCAGAAATACGCATGCTCCACTGCTTCATCTTTTTTCTGGACACAGGATGTCCTCCTCGTTCTGAAACCCCCTTCACAATTTCATCATTGGCCAAGACCGTACCTAGGGCTGGACACCAATTGACTTCAGTTTCAGCAAGATAAGTTAAGCGGTAATTGAGTAGCAGTTCTTCTTTTTGATCATCGGTAAAAGTTGACCATTCTGATGCAGAAAATGAAGTTGTGTCTTCATCTGCAGCTGCGTCCACGATTATATTTCCCTCTTTTTCAAAAATGTTGACTAATTCTGATATAGACTTGGATTTTTGAGCTTTGGCATCGTACCAGCTTTCAAAGAGTTGAATGAAAATCCACTGAGTCCATTTATAATAATTCGGATCACTGGTACGGACTTCCCGACTCCAATCGAAAGAAAATCCGATTTTATCGAGTTGTTTACGATACCCTTTAATGACATTGCTTTGATAATGATCTTCATCAACACACGTTTCCTTAGATTTATCGATAAGAGCTGAATTCTTAATCTTGCCATTATCTTCTACATATTTGTCTAATATTTTCCCTTTGTTATCTAAACACCCTTCAATATTAATTTCAGTTGTTGATGATGGATGTTGACCAGTTTGAATAGCGTACTGCTCAGCAGGAAGCCCAAAAGAATCATAACCTTGTGGGTGCAATACGTTAAACCCTTTGTGTCTTTTGTAGCGGGCATAAATGTCGCTGGCAATATACCCTAGCGGATGGCCAACATGAAGTCCTGCTCCAGACGGATAAGGAAACATATCCAACACGTAAAATGGAGGTTTTGGGTCTCCTTCAAACTCCTGGGGTTGTTTCGCTCTAAAGGTTTGGTCTTTCGCCCAACGCTTCTGCCATTTGGTTTCTATTGCTTTAAAATCGTATGCCATAATAAGTTACTTATTTCGAAATGGCAAAACTAATATATATGGCTTTAACTCCTCACTGAGATTGGAATTAAAACTCAAAAGTTAAAGCATAAGTTGATTTGGAAAGTCCTAAAATTTATAGCCGATATAGAAGTCGCCTAGAGCTAGGAATTCATTTGGATTATTTCCTAAGAGATTTCTTCCTACACCAATTTGGGTTGAAATGTAAATCCAATTGAGTTTATCTATTTAGAAGCAACAGCAAATCCAACAGCTACATCAAAAATGTATGGTCTTCTTCTACTCTATTTCCTTGTTGATTGACATAAAAGACATCTTCCTCTCTAATGTGTGAATATGTAAATACTTCAACGAAGAAGCCGTGGCCTTTAAATTCTGAATTTTGCCAAAGTAAAAACAGTAGTATAGGTGAATACCAAATTAAATTATACTAAGACGTAGCTCAGCAGAGGTTTTTTGATTGATTGAATTTGAAAATAATTAGCATAGCCTTAGTTACAGTAATTATTTTTGATGAAAAGCAGACAAAAAAAGAACGATTTATTACAACACTATAGATTTAAATTGGCACAGGTTCAAATTTTTTATAACGGATAAAAGTATCAGCATTAACAAGAAGGGAAACTCCATAACCAGAAGTTTAGGAATTGATATAGTCGTAGCTCACATCAAAAAATCCACCAGCAAAACGGATGATAGTCCCCAGTCTAAGTTTATGGATTTTTTCATAATTGCTTTTGGTAATAAACTCTGCTTTTGGGGTGTCTCCATGTTTTGCGAAAAAAAATGTAAGAAATAGCACTAGTGCTAGACTGATTTCATCAGTATTCAGATCAGTTAGTTGTTGCTGAAATAATTGAAATTCGCATTCAGTACTTCTTGATATTTAGCTTATTTGCGCTCCCGATAGCAGAGAAACCCCTGCAAAGGCTGGGCGCTACAGGGCGAGTGTATAGCGCTTGACCAAAGGAAAAGCCGCTATACACTCAAGACCTTAAAGCAAAGCCTGCGGAGTTGAAACGAATAGCGAGATAAAGCGCCCATAAAATTAATCTGAGGGATAGCCGTTATCATCTTATAGTTTTATATTTTTACAAAAATTATCAAGTGGCTTCTTCCTTTGAAAAATACCAAAAACGACGATTGATTACCTCCTACTTTTCGGTGGTGATCAGTATTGCTTTGGTCTTATTTTTAGTGGGTTTGCTAGCGCTTTTGGTCTTGAACACCAAAAAAGTAGCAGATAATCTCAAGGAGCAAATCGCCTTAACAGTCTACTTAAAAGACACCGCCAAAGAGGTTGAAATTGACCAAATGCAGAAGTCTTTGGCCTTAGCAGAACACACTAAAACCATAGTATTTGTCTCCAAAGAAGAAGCCGCAAAGGCCTACAGTGAGGAGATTGGAGAAGATTTCATGGAATTTTTAGGGTATAATCCTTTACAAAATTCTATCGATGTTTATTTTAATGCCGATTATGTCTCAGAAACGCAGATTGCAGAAATTTCTAGAGATCTAGGGGATAAGGAATTTGTAGACGAAATCGTTTATGATAAGCCGCTCATTGCCCTGTTGAATGATAACATTAAGCGATTGAGTTTTTGGATTTTAATAGTGAGTGGTTTACTCACATTTATTGCTGTTCTATTGATCAACAGTTCTATTCGTTTATCGGTTTATGCTAAGCGATTTACTATTAAAACCATGCAAATGGTGGGAGCTACCAAGCACTTTATTCGACGGCCGTTTATCTTGAAAAGTATAAAACTAGGTTTAATAGGCTCTACTATTTCGTTAATAGGAATGGGAGTTGTGTTGTATTATCTGAATAAGAGTTTTCCTGAGTTAAACCTAATTAGTGATGAAATTCTACTGGCTGCTATTTTTGTTGGTGTTTTAATCATGGGGATCTTAATTTCTTGGTTAAGTACTTTTTTTGCTACTCAACGATTTTTAAATTTAAAAACTGACGAATTGTATTATTAATATGGGAGAAAGCAAACGTAAAAAAGAAGCTAAAGAAAGCGAAAAGTTAATTTTCGAAAAAGTTAATTATAAATTTATGATCATTGGATTGGCGGTGATTGCTGTTGGATTTATTCTGATGGCTGGCGGTGGTAGTGATGACCCCAATGTGTTTAATCCAGACATCTTTAGCTGGAGACGAATTCGCCTCGCCCCTACCGTGATTTTAATTGGCTTTGCTATAGAAGTGTATGCCATTCTACTCAAGCCAAAGTCTGCTAAATAATGGATGTATGGGATGCGAGTATCCTTGGAATTATCCAAGGACTAACAGAATTTTTACCAGTATCGTCTAGTGGTCATTTAGAGATAGGCAAAGCGATTTTAGGAAACGATAGTCTTCCAAAAGAATCTTTATTGCTTACCGTGATTCTTCATTTCGCAACGGCATTGAGCACTATCGTCATATTCAGAAAAGATATTGTTGAGATCTTCAAAGGTCTATTTTCGTTCCGGTGGAATGAGGAAACTCGCTTTTCTTTAAAGATTATCATCTCGATGATTCCCGCGGCCCTTGTTGGATTTTTTTTTGAATCTCAAATGGAAATGCTCTTTGGTGGAAACCTAATTTTGGTAGGATTTATGCTTATTGTGACTTCATTGCTACTTTGGTTAACCGATAAATCCAAGGCTATTTTAAAACCAGTTTCCTACTCGAATTCCTTTGTAATTGGTGTGGCACAAGCTATTGCTATCTTACCAGGAATCTCGAGAAGTGGGGCGACTATTGCTACTTCTGTGCTTCTTGGTAATGAAAAGTCCAAGGCTGCAAAATTTTCTTTTTTAATGGTGATTCCTCTTATTTTTGGAAAAATTTTGAAGGATATTACAAGTGGTGATATTTCTATAGACGAGGCCAATATGGTGAGCTATGGAGTAGGATTTGTAGCTGCTTTTATTTCTGGATTGTTAGCTTGCACCTGGATGATTTCGATTGTGAAACGCAGTAAGTTGAGATACTTTGCCATTTACTGTTTTGTAGTTGGTGTTGGCTCAATTATTTTTACTCAACTGAATGGATAATTTAACTTTAGACGGAATAAAAGAAGGACAGGTTTTGCTTTTTGATAAACCTTTGCATTGGACCTCTTTCCAAGTGGTGAATAAGGTGAGATGGCTTATCAAACAAAAATTTGACCTTAAGAAACTTAAGGTAGGACATGCAGGGACCTTGGATCCATTGGCAACCGGTTTAGTTATTTTGTGTACGGGCAAGGCTACAAAAACCATCGAATCTTTGATGGGACAAACCAAAATTTACACTGGCGAATTTACAGTTGGCGCTACGACTCCTTCCTACGATATGGAGACAGAAGTGGATAAGACTTTTGAAACCTCTCATATTACTACTGAGCTTATCCAAAACACCTTACCTCAATTTAGAGGAGAAATCATGCAACGCCCCCCGATCTTTTCAGCCTTAAAAAAAGAGGGAAAGCGTTTATATGAATATGCCAGAAAAGGAGAAAGCGTTGATATTCCTAAACGTCAAGTAAATATTGACAGTTTTGATATTACCCAAAACAACTTCCCTAAACTCAACTTTAAAGTCCAATGTAGCAAAGGCACTTACATTCGAAGTTTGGCCTATGACTTTGGTGAAGCTTTAAATTCTGGGGCTTACCTCTCTGAATTACGTCGAACTCAAATTGGAGATTATAATGTTAAGGAAGCCCTTAGCATTGAAGATTTTGAAAAGCTTATAGAGGATTAGTCAGTTGCCTTTAAGCAATTCACAAGATCTTCTGCGATATTTTTCCCCTTATCTTGGTTGTACCATTTCTGAAGAGTGATTTTAAATTCA
This sequence comes from Psychroflexus sp. MES1-P1E, assembly GCF_002836055.1. Taxonomy (GTDB): domain Bacteria; phylum Bacteroidota; class Bacteroidia; order Flavobacteriales; family Flavobacteriaceae; genus Psychroflexus. The sequence continues at coordinate 73,244 of NZ_PJBS01000349.1, read as the reverse complement.
TCTCTCAGTTTTCCATATTCGGCTTTTTCTTTAGCCACCAAATCGGCAGCCTCCTTTGGTCTTGGTCCCCAAATAAATAAAAGATCATTTTCTTCAGCATTAAAAGAAACCAGCTTAGGTATAGACTTGCCGCCATTAGTTAAAAATTGGCTCATAAGTTCATCATTTTCGTCTCTTAAAATCAGTTTGAAGGTGATGAGCGGATTTATATCTGCTATTTTATTCATGATTGGGATGACAGGAGCGGCATCACCACACCAGCCTTCTGTAATGACAAGCCAAGTTTGCTTTTTAGTTACCTTTTGGATAGCTTCAATTTGTTCTGCTGTTAATTCTGACGTTTTTTCCCAACGATTCATTCGGCTAAAGCCTAGTTTAGAGTAATTGAGATACGACTCATTTTGAGTAAATCCTGTCGATTTATCTTCTTTCAACAAATCACCTACAAGTTCTTTATATTCTGAATAAGTAAGTGCTTTATCTAAGTGTTTTTTTATACTTTCAAGTTGTGTTTGTTCGTTCATGTGTGTGTTTTTTAAACAGTCGAATTATATTAAAATTATTACAATGGCAAAGGTAAGGTGTGAGTGGTGTATCGGTCAAGAAATTTATGAAAAGTATCATGATGAAGAGTGGGGAGAGCCCGTTTACGAAGATCAACACCTATATGAATTGCTTCTATTGGAAAGCTTTCAAGCTGGTTTAAATTGGTTGACTATTCTAAAGAAGAGAGAGCAGTTCAGAGAGGCTTTTGATCAATTTGATTATCAAAAAATTTCTAAGTACACCAATGAAGACGTTTCCAGATTGCTCAACAACGAAAAGATTATAAGACATAGAGGTAAAATTGAAGCTAGTATTACCAATGCGAAAGGCTTTATAAAAATTCAAGACGAATACAACTCGTTTTCGAAATACATATGGAAGTATGTGGATAAAGAGCCTATATTAAATTCATTTTCAAAATTAAACCAAGTTCCTTCACAAACTGAATTGAGTCAAAATATCTCGGAAGACTTAAGGAAACGAGGATTTAAATTTTTAGGGCCTACGACGATTTATGCTTTTATGCAGGCTTCTGGAATGGTTAACGATCACTTAACCTATTGTTTTAAGCATAAAAAAAGTGTCTAATTTACATTAGACACTTTTTTTATGCTTAAAATTATATCTTCTAGTTACTTACCACTTGAGTTCCTTCTTCAACGAAAGTTTTCACTTGGACGATTTTATTTTCATCATAATCTACAATAGAAAGTTTACCATTATTCCAAAACATCCATTGTCCAACTTTTTTACCGTTTTTATAATTTGCTTTGGCAAGATTATTTCCTTCTCTATCAAAAGATTCCCACTCACCATGAAGTTTATCATTTTTAATATATCCCATTTGATGTAGTTCTCCACTTTCATAGAACATAGCTACTTTGTGTAAATCTCCAACTTTTTCTGTCTTCACCAGGTCTTTATCAGTTTGAGCAAAAAGTGTAAAACTCATTAAAAAAACCATTACAAGGGTGCTAAATGCTTTCATATCTCTTTTATTTAGATTCAAATATACATATAATTTACATTTAAAACACATTTGGTTAACATTAATTTTACAAAGGCTCTTAAATGAGGAGTGCATAGGGCGATTCGATCTGTAAATAAAGCAAGTATCAAGTCTTTAAGTAAGTCTAAAAATTTCCTTGACATCCTCTTCATTAAGACCGTTAACTTGTTATTTTTGCAAATCCTGTCATAAACCACAAAACATGTATAGAGATCACAATAACAGCGAGTTAAACATAAATTCTTTAAATAAAAAAGTTACTTTATCTGGCTGGGTACAAAAAATAAGAAACAAAGGATTTATCATCTGGGTAGATTTACGAGACCGTTATGGCCTTACTCAGTTGGTTTTTGATTCTGATCGTACGCCTAAGGATATCATGGAAAAAGCTAAAAGTTTAGGCCGTGAGTTCGTTATACAGGCAGAAGGAACGGTTATAGAAAGAATATCTAAAAATAAATCCATCACTACTGGAGACATTGAAGTGTTGGTGGAAAAACTTACTATTCTCAATATTTCTGAAACCCCTCCCTTTACAATTGAAGATGAGACTGATGGTGGAGAGGATTTAAGGATGAAATATCGGTATCTAGATATCCGAAGAAACCCTGTTAAGAATAAGCTTATCTTCAGAAGTAAAGTCTCCATGGCTGTTAGAAATTATTTGACACAAAAAGATTTTATAGAAGTTGAAACTCCATACCTCATCAAATCGACCCCCGAAGGCGCTAGAGACTTTGTGGTCCCTAGCCGTATGAATGCTGGTCAATTTTATGCCTTACCGCAGTCTCCACAGACGTTTAAACAACTCCTTATGGTTGGAGGATTGGATAAGTATTTTCAAATTGTTAAGTGTTTTAGAGATGAGGATTTACGCGCAGACCGACAACCGGAATTTACACAAATCGACTGCGAAATGACCTTTGTTGAGCAGGAAGATATTCTCAATACGTTTGAAGGCCTAACTAAGTATTTACTTAAGGAGATAAACGGTGTAGAGGTCAAGGATTTCCCTCGTATAACTTATGATGAAGCGATGCAAACGTACGGAAACGATAAGCCAGACATTAGGTTTGGGATGAAGTTTGGCGAGCTTAACGCTATTGCTCAGCATAAAGACTTCAAGGTCTTTAATGAAGCTGAACTTGTCGTGGGTATCGCTATTCCAGGAGCTGCAAGCTATTCTAGAAAAGAGATCGACAAGCTCATCGAGTGGATGAAGCGCCCACAAGTTGGTGCAAAAGGAATGGTTTACGTAAAATACAATGAGGATGGAAGTTTGAAATCCTCTGTCGATAAATTTTATGATGAATCTGATTTAAAAGCGTGGGTAGAAAAAACTGGAGCTCAACCTGGCGATCTTATTTGTATTCTTTCTGGTAAAGCTCATACCACCCGTGGACAACTAAGCGCTTTGCGAATGGAAATGGGCAATAGATTGGGCTTGAGAAAACCTAAAGAATTTGCGCCACTATGGGTTGTCGATTTTCCTTTATTAGAATGGGACGAAGCTACACAGCGATTCCATGCTATGCACCACCCGTTTACTTCACCAAAAGAAGGACAACTCGAGTTGTTAGCCACAGATCCTGGAGCAGTAAAGGCTAATGCTTATGATCTGGTTTTAAATGGAAATGAGATTGGCGGAGGGTCCATAAGAATTCACGATCAAAAAACACAATCCATGATGTTTGATTATCTTGGGTTTACTAAAGAAGAAGCAGAAGCTCAATTTGGGTTTTTGATAAAAGCCTTTACTTATGGCGCACCCCCTCACGGTGGTATTGCCTTTGGATTGGATCGACTTGTAGCGATTCTCGGTGGACAGGAAAGCATAAGAGACTATATCGCTTTTCCGAAAAATAATTCTGGAAGGGATATTATGATTGATGCCCCAGCAGAGCTGAGTGCTGATCAACTGAAAGAGCTTCACATTAAAAAGCTCTCTTGACGCTGATGACTATATGGGTGATTAAAGACGACAACACTAATTTAAAACAGTGCTTTTAAAATGAGGCCTTTTAAACAACTACCTTTTTTACAACGTTTTCTGATTTGGAAAACCAAGCATTTGACGGATCATCAATTTACAATCATTTTGAGTGCTTTGATAGGCTTTACGGCAGGTCTAGGGGCTGTTGTTATTAAAAATCTTACACATTTTATCCAGAGATTACTTGAAAAAGAGTTCATCGTAAATTATCATCATGCTTTTTACTTTGTCTTCCCAGTTATAGGATTTGCTTTGGTCTATTTTATCATTAAAAAAATTATACGTAGGCCAATTGGGCACGGCATACCCTCTACTTTGTACGCTATTTCTAAGAAAAAGGGAATTATGAAGCGTTTTCAAATGTACGCTTCATTAATCACAGCCCCTATTACTGTTGGTTTCGGAGGTTCTGTAGGCTTAGAAGGTCCTACAATTGCAACGGGAGCTTCTTTAGGCTCAAATATTTCAAGGTTGTTTCGCATGAATCAAAATATGCGAACCCTCCTTATTGGTTGTGCTGCTGCAGGGGCTATGTCGTCCATTTTTAAAGCACCAATCGCGGCGATTATATTTGCTATTGAAGTTTTTAGCCTAGATTTGACTTTGGTTAGTATGTTACCACTTTTGATGGCTTCTATTTCTGCCATTCTAACCTCCTATTTTTTCTTTGGGTCCAGCACGATTATTCCTTTTGTACTTCAAAATGATTTTACAATTTCTGAGGTTCCTTTTTACATAGTTTTGGGTTGTATCTGTGCTTTTGGATCTATATATTTTACAAATATTTATTTTAGAATACACAAGATTTTTTCTTCAATTAAAAATACTTTTCTACGGATTCTTTTGGCAGGAACTAGCCTAGGAGTTGTGCTTTATTTTATCCCCCCACTCTATGGTGAAGGGTATGGTGTCATCAATCATTTGCTTTCAGAGAACTATCAAGAAGCCTTACAAACGAACTTTTTCAATGAGTTTCTTGATAATATTTGGGTTGTGATCCTGCTTTTAGCAGGCTTAGTTATCTTCAAAATAGTAGCCACATCATTAACATTTGTTGCTGGTGGGGTAGGTGGTATCTTTGCTCCTGTTCTTTTTATGGGAAGCGCTTTAGGGCATTGTTTCGCTTTAATAGTCAATCACTTAGACTTTTTAAACAAACCCATTTCAACGGGTAGTTTTACAATGGTTGGCATGGCAGGTATGATGGCAGGTGTACTGCACGCGCCGTTAACAGCCATCTTTCTTATTGCCGAACTCACCGGTGGATATCAACTCTTTGTGCCTTTAATGATCACTGCTTTAATTTCATATTTAATCACACAATCATTTCAACCCCACTCTGTTTATACAATGGAATTGGCTAAACGCGGCGAACTTCTAACACATGATAAGGATAAAAATGTGCTAACTTTAATGGATATTCAACAAGTTGTAGAGGATAATTTTGAAGTCTTAGGCAATGAGATGAATCTTGGGCAAATAGTAAGTGAAGGTGTAGTAAAGTCCAAGCGAAATATCTTTCCTGTGGTGGATAAGGATTACTTATTTCAGGGGATCATCCTTTTAGATGATATACGAACGATCATGTTTGATAAAACCCTTTACGAAGAAATGAGAGTAAGTGACCTTATGCAAAACGCTCCAGATATCATAGATTTAAATGAATGCAAAATGAAAGATATCATGCAGAAATTTCAAGATACAGGAGCATGGAATCTCCCTGTGGTGAGGGATAAGAAATATGTTGGATTTATCTCAAAATCTAAGTTGCTAACGGCCTACCGACAAAAATTAATAGAAGTTACTGTTTAAAACATCACTATGAGAGCACTTATCAAATTGGTTTTTCTTTTCATCCTAGCTGGATTCTTACTTGGGTCCTACTTCAAACTTTATGAAAGTGATATTATAGGTGAACGAATTATAGGAATAAGTGTACTAGCTAGCGCTTTTATATTGATGCCTCTCTTCCTGGCCCACCGGTGGAAGGGGAAACGTCTACAAGATTACACATTGACTAAGGAAAACATAGATAGAATAAATAAACTTTCAGATAAATCTAAAGAAGATAATAGGAAGGATAAGTCCAGTGAGTAAATAGACCTTTAATTTGTTGAAAATGACTTAATTAAAGCAAAATATAATTCAATTTAAAACACATGAAAGATAAATTTTATTTACTTTTGTAGTATTATTAATTATTATTTATTGTTATGCAAGGTAAAGTAAAATTTTTCAATGAATCTAAAGGTTATGGATTCATCACAAACGACGAAACAGGAGAAGATATTTTCGTACACGTCACAGGACTTAATGGTGAATCTCTTAACGAAGGAGACGAAGTTGAGTACAATGAAGAAGAAGGAAAAAAAGGAATGAACGCTTCAGATGTACGTTTGATCTAATCATATAGCATTTTTTTTTCAAAATCTTAAAACGCCACTCTTTCGAGTGGCGTTTTTTTTTTAAAGGTATTTATGCCAAATTTAATTTGTTGTCAAGCAACTTTTACTGCTTTATAACTTTAAAGGTTAAAGCCTCTTGTTGTTTGTTTTTTATAGTTACAAAATATACACCTGAAACTAAGTCCTCTAGATCGATGTTTTCTTTTAGATCAAGATAAGATTTAACCAACCTGCCTTCCATACTATACACTTGGGCTTGATCAAGTTCAATTTGATTGGGATTATTAAAATTGAGTGTGTTACTTACTGGATTAGGATAAACGGAAATTGAATTTAAACTTTCAAAATCGTCTGCCCCTAAGTTACAGGTTGTAGAAAATGAAAATGTTCTGACGCCACCAGCTAGAATTGTCCAAGTGTTGTAAGGAAAACTACCAGAACTCGCCGCTTCAGGGTCTTTAACGCCAACACAAACATTCCAATCATTTTCAGATCTAGGAAACCCTTCAAAATAAAGATCTAGTGTAACATTTTCATAATCATATTCAGGATTATTCAAAAAAATAGATTTTATATCAACATTACTCAAATCGATATATTCTAAATTTTCAAGATTGCTTAAATCTAAACTTTCTATGTCTATATTTGGAGCATCTGCAGAATCATTCGTTATGTAGATTTGTTTTAGATTTATATTTTCATTTAAAAAATTCGGTTTAGTCTCATCACCAAAAAAATTAATTAAAACCGGATCAGTAAGCTTAAAAATTTCAAGCTGAGTAAAATCTTCAATACCAGTGAATTCTTCTATAGAATAAGTACCATTTAATTCACTAAAATTCAGTTCAATAATGTTTTCAATATCAGCAGTAAAAACCTGCCCATTGATAACTCCATCAGTATCGATAGCTAGATCGATCAAGGCTTGTTCAAAATTCTCGTCAGGCACGGAGGTAACTTGAGCAAATGAGAGATGGGTACTTAGAAAAGATAAAATAATAAGAGTGGAGAGTTGTTTCATAATATAAAGTTTTGATTTAAAGTTAGTTAAAATTACTATACAAACTAAAAAACTCCTTTAAATTAATAAAGGAGTAAATTTTAAAATGTAAAATAAGATATGCTACTCTACAACTTCGGCATCTTCAGTACTGTCGATCAAAACTTGACCTCTGTAGTACATTTTACCTTCATGCCAATGTGCTCTGTGAAACAAATGCGCCTCACCAGTGGTGGTGTCTGTGGCGATTTGTGGCATCTTAGCCTTGATATGTGTTCTTCTCTTATCTCTTCTTGTTTTCGAGATTTTTCTCTTTGGATGTGCCATTGCTCAAATGTATTATTCGTTTAGTAATTCTTTTAATTTATCCCATCGAGGATCTGTATCCTCTTGTTTAGTATTCTGTTCTGGTTGTAATTCATTTAACTTTTCAAGGATTTCCGACTTAATACTACCGTCTTCTACTCCAGGATGTACTCTTTTCACAGGAAGACCTAGTATAATTCCTTCGTAAATATACTGTTGGATTTCTACTTCGTAATCGCTATGTGGTAAAATTAACAACTCTTCATTATCATTATTGTAATCGTCTCCGAACTTCACAACTAGTGATAAGTGATTACTTATCTGTTGATTGTAAGGCTCTAGAGTAAGATCGCAATTTACGTTAACGTGTCCTGTAAATTCAAACTCAAGTTCAAGCATATTTGCTTTTTTGGTAAGTTCTAAATCAACACTAACATCTGCATTATTAAATTCATTAAAATCAAAAAGCTCAAAGAACGAATTATCAATTTTATAATCAAATCTGTGCTGTTCAACTTTCAATCCTACAAAAGGTATGGCGTAAGCCTTAAACTTCCTCATACAACATCAGTTTTCAGTTTGCAAATATATTAAAATTAATAATACTCTCTAGAAATAACTAAAATGATTTCTGAGTTTGTTTTTCTAAGGGATTTTTGTTTAGTTCCAAATATTCTAATCTGTTTTTAAAGATAGAAATAGACATAAAAATAGCTTGTGTAAAAGAACTCCCCTCGGCTATACCTTTCCCTGCAATATCGAAAGCTGTCCCGTGATCTGGAGATGTTCTTATTCTATTAAGCCCAGCAGTAAAATTAACCCCATTGCCAAAAGAGAGCGTTTTAAAAGGAATTAAACCTTGGTCATGGTAAGCTGCGATAACCGCATCAAAATTAGCATTATTTTTACTTCCAAAAAAGCTATCAGCCGCATATGGACCAAACACAAACTTACCCTCTTCTATAAATTTTTTGATGGTTGGTTTTAAGACCTCATCATCCTCTTTACCAATAACTCCTCCGTCGCCAGAATGTGGATTGATTCCAAGCACAGCAATTTTAGGCTCCCGAATATTGAAATCTTTTTTCAAGGAATCGTGAATAGCATTTACCTTTTTTTCAATAAGTTCTTCAGTTATTTTACTAGAAACGTCTTTAACAGGCACATGATCGGTAAGCAGTCCAACCTTAATAATATCAGATACCATAAACATTAAGCTGTCGCCTTTCAATTCTTGAGCTAAGTAATCTGTATGTCCTGGAAAATTAAATTCGTCAGATTGAATGCTATTTTTATGAATTGGTGCCGTTACCAGCGTATCAATATCCTCTTTTATCAAGGCTTGAGTTGCAGCCTTTAGAGATTGAATAGCATAGCCCCCAATTGTTTTATTTTCTTCTCCAAAGCTTATTTTTACATTTTCTTTCCAAACATTCACTACATTTATCTTTCCTTCAATAGCTTCACTAGCATCGGTAATGCCATTAAATTGTAGTTTAATGTTAAATTTATTACCAAAAAAGGACATTATCTTTGAGTTAGCAAAAATAACAGGTGTAAAAAGCTCTAAAACTCTTGGATCTTCTAGAGATTTTAATATTATCTCTGGCCCAATGCCATTCATGTCTCCTATGCTAATTCCTACCCTGACATTTGACTTAGTTCTCATAAAATTCAACTATTTTTGTACCCAACAAAGGTAACGAAATAATCTACAAAAATGTTTACAGGAATAATAGAGGAAGTAGGTAAAATCTCTAAAATAGAGGTTTCAAAAGGGAATATAGATTATACTATACAAGCAAACTTTGCCAAAGAGCTTAAAATTGACCAAAGCGTAGCACATAACGGCGTATGTCTTACCGTGGTTGATATTGAAGACGGCAAATACAAAGTCACTGCTATAGAGGAGACACTCAATAAGAGCAACTTAAACCATCTTGAAATTGGGCATTATATCAATCTAGAAAGAGGCATGAAAATGAATGCTCATCTAGACGGCCATATTGTTCAAGGCCATGTGGACCAAACAGCCGTTTGCCAACGTGCTGAAACTAAAAATGGAAGCTGGGAATATACGTTTTCCTACGATCCAAAATTGATGAACGTAACCATTGAAAAAGGGTCTATTACTATTAATGGAGTGAGTTTGACTGTCGTCAATTCAAAATTAAACGAATTCAGTGTAGCTATCATCCCCTTTACTTATGAGCACACCAATTTCAAAAATTTGACCGAAGGCGATGTCGTTAACTTAGAATTTGATGTGATAGGAAAATATGTAAAACGCTTGCTAGAACTTCAGAACAATTAGTTGAGATTAGCATCATTGATTAGCACATTGAAGAGGTCGGCCTTTGACTTAAGAAGTAATTCAAAGGCTTTAATCTGCTTTACTTTTGCATTGATAAGACCTACTTCTCTAGAATTGATAAGGAAAACTGAGCTTTCGCCAAATGAAAATTTCCTTTCTTCTGCTCTCAATAGATCTGAATTGTCTTGAACAATGGATTTAAAAATTGTTAACTGATTACTATAAGAAAGGATTTCATTTCTTGAAGCTTGTATTTTGTTTTGAAGTTGCAAGGTCTCAAAATCAAGATCTAATTCCGCTTCATTGACTTTAATTTTGGCAAGCTTCAAATCTCCTCGTTCTTTCCTCAAAAACAAAGGCAGTCTAAAATATACCCCCGCCTTGTATTCGCTAGCATTAAAATTTAAATTATCAACTTGATTAACTCGTTCGTTGATGAAATTATACTCTAGGTCCAATTGTGGCTTTAGCATATCTGCTTTCAAGTTTTGATTCACCCGAAGCTGATCAATTTTAAAATCCAATGCCCTTATTTTAGGGTGATCTTCCAGCACAAAATCTTCCAACTGAAGCAAGTTTGTCCCTAAAACAGGATCTATACTTCCAGCAGTCAAATCTTCTGAATCCACAAGTGGATTAAGTTCCAAAGGCACATTGTTTTCGAACCAAAGAAAGTTCGATAACGTCAATCTGCTCTTGATCAATTTTAGATTAGCTTGTTCCAAGCTCAACTTTCTATTTTGAACAATAATTCCAGCTTCCAGAGTATCTATTGTTGGTATGTCACCCTCTAATGCACTTTGCTTGATACCTTCAAACCTCACCTCAGCACGTTCTACAAAATTAATAAAAAGACGAACTTCTCTATTCGCTAAATACCAATCTAAGTAAGATAATACAGCATCATAGAGCAACCTGTTGAGAAGTATATCCCGTTGAGCTTGGCTCAAATCTTGCAAAATTTTAGACTGCCTTAGATCTGCCATCCGCTGGTTGATAAATAAGCCTTGACCTAAGGGTACTGAAATACCTGCACTATAAAGACCGTCTTGTGGTACATTATTTTGAGGGTTGAGAAATTGTCCTTCATTTTGTTCAAAACCAGCCTTTAGTTCTACGCCATACCAAGTTGGAATCTTGAAGGTTGAGTTTAGGATGTCGTAATATTCACTCCCTTTAAATTCTTTGTTCTGCCAGTCGATCTCAACCTTAGGATCGAAAGCACCTCGAGATTTAAGCAATTGAGCTTGTGCCGCTGAAATTTCAAAATTAGCGAGCTTGGAGAGGGGGTGGTACTCTTTAACGTAGGCCAAAAACTCATTAAGGCTCAATGTGTTGGTTAAATTTTCTTCTTGAGCAAAAGCATTATGAAAGAAAAACAAGAATAAGATAGAATAAAAGCGCATCATTTTCCAGCATTTTGATTCTTGTTGCTATTTTTATTAGAGTCTTGAGGTTGATAGTAATCTGGAGGGAATCCATTTATTTGTCTCCACATTTCATACCAAATAGAGACGTTGTTGAGAAGGGCAATGGTTCTTGCTCCAGAACCTGCTCTTATAACCTCCGGCCATTCCTGTTCATCTGGGTTTGGTTTTATGAGCACTCTAAATTTACCATTGTCGCTGATGGTTCGTTCTACGGCTACAACCTCCCCTCCATAGGTTCCATAAGAAAGATTGGGCCAACCTGAAAAGAAGATAGCGGGCCACCCGTCAAAAATGATTCTCACGTTCTCACCAGGATGCAATAAGGGTAAATCTATAGGTCTAACGAAGGTCTCAACAGCCATTTCAATATTGATAGGCATGATATTTATAATTTTCGTACCTGCACTGAAGGTTTCTCCAATTCCCTTCTGTATGGCCCTATTGATAAACCCATCTTGAGGAGCGGTGATAAAAAGCATACCAGACCGGACTTTATAGTTAGTGAATTCATTTTTTAGCTTAGTCATTTGTGCTTCTGTATCATATTGACCAGACAAAGCTGTAAATTTATCACTTTCAGCCTTAGAGATTTTCTCTTGATAATTGGCCTTAATACTAGATATTTCTATTTTAGAGTTTATCTCTTGATTTTTACTGGAAAGCAATTTATTCTTTTGAGAAATGACTTTGGCTTGGCTATTTTGGAGCTGAAGTTTCTTGGATTCAACATCGGTAATAGCTTTTAAGCCTTCATTCTCTAGCGTTTCAGTACGTTCAAATTGGCGTTCTGCAATGCTGAGCTGTATTTTTACAGCTTCCAAGTCTATACTGTCAGTTTGGACTTGAAGTCGGGCTTGCTCAAGGGTATTTAAAGATTGTTCTAACTTAAGCTTTCGTTCTTCTTTAAGCGCTTCAATTTGGAAATTCAAAGCGTTCACTTTACTAGTATAGGAATCCAAAGAAAAGTTCTTTGCCGTTATTTGTGACTCTGTTCTCATCAATAAGTTAGGGTCAAAAAACTTATCAGTAACTTCAGAGATATGCAAAATTGTATCGCCCTTATTAACAATTTGACCCTCGCTCACATACCACTCTTCAACTCTACCAGATATAGCAGACTCTATAGATTGTGGTCTTTGATTGGGCTCTAGCGTGGTTACAAACCCATTCCCCTGCACATTTTGTGTCCAAGGTAAAAATAGAACCACTAGAAACACGATTCCAAAAATAGACATAATCTTGTTGAAGGTTAGAAATCTATCTTTATTGAATGTAAAAAGCATAGACTTATAGTGAGATAAATCTACTTTTTCATTTAGTTTTTCTTTTGATACATCTAGCATAATTATTCTTTTATAGACATTACGCCATTATCCATAAAGAAAAAGCGATTGCACTTGCTTTTCCATTTATCACTTCGACTTACTATAACTACAGCCCAAGGCATGTTGGGGTCTGTAATAAAATCTATGACTTTACTTTCTTCTTCATCCAGAAAATCTTCAGTTGGATCCTTTAGCACTAATAATTTTGGTTTGGAAGCCAAAGCCCTAGCTATCATAATCTTTTTATTAACGGTGTATGGCAATTGTCTTCCCTCAGAATATATAACCGTTTGCAGTCCTTTATCTTGTGCTTTGACAAAATCCTTAAGCTGGAGTTTTTCCACTAAAAGCTGAACAAATTCCATAGAGATGTCTGGATTATTAAGCGTAATATTTTCAAGAATTGTCCCTTGAAATGTTCTATTGTTTGGGAAAAAGTGCCCAGCGAAATCTCTGAAATGTGTGATATCTATATTCTTTAAATTAATGTCATTCACAAAAATACTTCCCTCTATTTCTTCAATTAGTCCTACTAGAGTTCTAAGAAGCGTCGTCTTACCAGAGCCAGGCGTTCCTTGAACCAAGATAAGGTCCTTTGGTCGTATTTCCACATTTATATCCTTAAGGATATGCTTCCCTAGTAAATAAAGATTGACGTCTTTATATTCAAAAATCAAATTTTGATCTTTCCTAAGTGGTTTTTCGCCGTCCTGCCTTTCTAAAGGTATATCTGTTATTCTACCAAATTTCTCTAATCCAGCCAATAAATCATAGGCACTTTCTAATCCAAGAATAAGTTTTTCAACAGAATTAATCATCAAAAGAATAATAATCTCCGCAGCAACAAATTGACCGATATTCATCTGTTGGTTTATAACGAGTAAACCTCCAACTATCAGTAGCGCTGCTGCTACAATAATTTTGAAAACAATCATTTTGAAGAACTGGAATCTAAGTACTCTAAAATGACGCTCTCTAGCCTGAAGATACTTGTAACTGGTTTCATCATTTCGCGAAGAAGAGTAAGAAAAACTATCCGACACCTTAAAGCCCTCCAGACTTCTTGAAACTTCTTGAATCCAATGAGCAACCTGATACTTGTATTTAGATTCGATAAGGGCTTCTTTTACACCTTCATTTAAAGACAGTTTAAAAACAATATAAAAGAGAAGTAAAATCAAAAAACCAAAAAGAATAAAGAATGGATGATAAAAGGAAAGCAGAATCAAACCAAATAAAATCTGTATTATTCCTCCCGAGAAATCGATAACTAGCTTTGGTAAGGCTTTTTGGATGTTCATTACATCAAAAAAGCGATTGGCAAGTTCTGGGGGATATTGGTTTTGTAATTCTGAATATTTCATTTTTGGAAAACGATAAATGAGCTCAAAAGAAGAGCGTGCAAATATACGCTGCTGTAAATCTTCACCAATCCTTAACTGCATATACCTCAACACTCCTGCAAAAGCCACAGTGAACAAAACTACAAGTGTAAGGACTATAACAGAGGCATTAAATTCACCACCTATAATAATATTAACAATCGCCTGTATTCCTAGAGGAAGTCCTAACTCTACAAGTCCAGCAAAAATAGCATAGAAAAATATTTTTAACACAGGACTGCGTTCCAGTTTTAATAAACGCAAAAGCCTTATCCAAGGTAATTTAGTTTCTTCTGTCATAGGTTTAGCCTTTTAGGGTATTTGTCAATAAATCCTTATAGAATAAATACAAATTTGCCTTAGAATGACAATCAGTTAAATTTTCAAAATGCTCAGACAAGAAATAATGATTTAATGACCCCTCCATCACCATAGAAGATAAACTATTCCGATAAAGATAGTCTGGGTTTACTTCTAAAATAATAGCTGAAATCCTGGAGGCTAAGCGCTCATAAATACTGAAATACCCCGCTTTATTCTGCTCGTCAACTTGTTTATTATGATAGACTTTTACAAATTCTGAATTTAAAATATGCCTCAATTTTTTTCCATCTAGCTTGTAAGAACTGTGTTGAGATTCTGGAATACTAAACAAAATGTCTACTGCTTTCATAAGTTTATCTATTCCAGGTTTCATACTCGTGGTTTGCAATACAAACTCAATTTCTAAAATCCCCCAGTACAACGTCGACAAGTAAAGTAAAAGCTTGTGTTTATTTTCAAAATATCTATAGATTGAACTTTCTGTGGAGTCAATTTCAAAAGCCAATTTTTTAAAATTGAACTCCTCAATTCCATGAATATCAATTAGATCTATACTTTTCTTAACAATATTTCTACCCAAGGGAGAACTTTCTGGGTCTTTTAAATAAAGACTAGAGTTAATGTCAATTTTTAAGTTGGATAGTAATTTATGCATAACTATTAATTCAGAACGCAAATCTAATAGTAAAACTATCAACATGGTCATAGGAATTGAATTTTTGATGCTAACAAAATGTTAAATAAAATTGACCCTCTATAAACAGCTAAAGAATAAATAATGTAATTTGCGATAGCTTTTCCTTATAAATGAAACTCAGAATAAAATTTAAATCTAGACCTAGGCGCTTTTTACACAGGACAAAATCTTGTTTAAACTGCGACCACCATCTGGATATATCCGACGGGTTCTGCTCGTATTGTGGTCAAAAAAATTCATCAAAACCTTTAAATTTAAAAGAGCTCTTAGTGGAGTTCTTCTCTGGTTTAATTTCTTATGACTCCCGTTTTAGAAAAACTATAAGTGCTTTAGTGTTCCACCCCGGAAAACTAAGTGAAGAATATATTCAAGGAAAACGAATTAAGTATGTCAATCCATTTAGATTTTTTATAAGCACTGCTATTGTTTTCTTTTTAGCCATAAGTTGGATCAACAGAGATGACTTAAAAGAATTAAAAAGCACTTTAGAAGATGAACGAATTGAAAATAATGAGAATTTCAATCATGAATTTAGCTTTGAGGAAAACTCACCTTCTTTTAAAATTGCCAATTTTATTAAGGCTAATCCTAGAACTGATTATACTGAGGTGGTTGACTCCTTAGGGATAGAAAAAACTATGATAAACCAATTAAAATTCAACTTTTTATTTGGTTATGCAAGACTGAAAGAAAACCCAATAGACTTCTTGAATTTTCTACTTCCAAAGCTGCCCTTTTTTCTGTTTTTCTTTATTCCTATTTTTACTATTTTTAGCTCCTTGTTTTATATACGGAGGAAAATCCCCTATACGCACCACCTCATATTCAATTACAATCAACAAACTGTTTTTCTGATTTTGCTTTTTTTAGCCATCATACTCAGCTTTGAAAGTCTATGGTTTTGGCTACTTCTGTATTTGTTTTATCTGTATAAGTCTATGCGAAAATTTTACAAACAAAAAAGAATAAAAACAATTTCCAAACAATTCATTATAATTAACTTCTACTGGATAAGTGCTCTTTTAGTGCTAAGTAGTCTAGCCGTTTTAAGCATTGTCTTTTTTTGATGTTAAAAAAAACATCATAAAACATACTTCTCTACCAATTTCCAAAGCACGTTCGAGGTATTTTTCTTTTTCAAGTTTGGTGTTATCATAAATCTTTGGATCTCCATATGGAGTTGACGATCTAAAAGTGGCTCCAGGAATAAAGGGACAATTCTCGTCGGCTTGAGAGCAGGTCATTATAGCTATGAAGTTTTTTTGAGGATTTCTTTTATCATCGTAGAGTTTAGAACAGCAAAAAGTTGATGATTCATCACCAAATTTTATTTCATACTGAAGATTTTCACCTTTTGATTTGGACAAAACTTCAAACCCTAAGCTTTCCAAAGCTTTAATAGAATGGGGATGAAGGGCAGTGACTTCGCTTCCGCCAGAAAAAGCATTTATGCGTGATGAAACTCCGTAAAATTCTAATGTAACACTTGCCCAAATTTGACCAAAATGGCTTCTCCTTGAGTTGTGGGTACAGATATAAATGAGGTCTGCTTTTCCTTTATCTTTAAGTTCAATATCCAAAGCTCTTACAATACTTTTGAGTATCAATTTTCTTTCTTCTGAAATTAAATCACGTTCACTTTCAAGTTTTCGACACAAGCTTTCAATTTTTGGAAACATAAGAAATGGTGTTTATACCAAATTAGATTTATAATGTCGTATAAATAAATTGAATTATTTTTTGATTGACTAAAGTTAAAAATAATTAGCATAGCCTTAGTTATGGTAATTATTTTTGATAAAAAGCAAGCGAAAAAGAAACGATTTATTGCGACATTATAGGTTTAATTTGGTATTAGTTAAGGATATATCTAGAGTTTAATACTTCCACTTATTAGCTAAAGCGACTAAAGACAGCATAATTGGCACTTCTATAAGTACCCCTACAACCGTAGCTAGTGAAGCCCCAGAATTAAGGCCAAATAGTGAAATAGCAACGGCGACTGCAAGTTCAAAGAAATTACTAGCGCCAATCATTGCAGATGGTGCACACACATTATGCTTCAGTTTTAAATATTTACCTAAGAACCATGTTATAAAAAAAATGAAATAAGTCTGAATGGTAAGGGGGACTGCAATCAACAAAATATCAAAAGGATTATTGACGATTTTATCCCCTTGAAAGGCAAATAAAAGAACTAAAGTAGTTATGAGTGCAATCATAGAGACTGGCTTCAGCTTCGCTAAAAAAACCGAATTAAACCACTCCAAACCCTTTTTCTTTATCAAGTATCTATTGGACAGATAGCCGGCAGTAAGAGGAATAACGACAAAAATTAGTACTGAATAAATCAAGGTATCGTAAGGGATTTCAATATTGGTCACCCCTAAGAGAAGCTTTACGATAGGTATGAAAAGGATAAGCAATATTATGTCATTGAGTGAAACTTGCACCAGTGTATAATTGGCATCTCCCTTGGTTAAATAAGACCAAACAAATACCATTGCCGTACATGGGGCCGCTCCAAGGATAATAGCTCCTGCGATATATTGCTGTGCATCTTCCGGAGATAGATGGGCCTGAAAAATCTGATCGAGGAATAACCAAGCAAAAAAGGCCATTGTAAAGGGTTTCACCAACCAATTAATGACCAAAGTTAATCCAATACCTTTACTGTTTTTGGTAACGTTTTTTAAAGATGAAAAGTCAATTTGAACCATAATAGGGTAAATCATCATCCAGACCAAAATAGCTACAGGAATATTGACTTTTGCTACTTCAAGTTCACTGAGAAACTCTATAGAATCTCCAAAAAAACGACCTACAAAAATACCTAGGATTATAGCTAAAGCTACCCATAGGCTTAAGTATTTTTCAAACTTTCCCATCAAATTAGAATCAGTGGTTTATCTAAATAATTCATCAGCATCAGCAACACCCAGATTCTGGAGAACAAACAGAATTTTGCTCTGCGGACTCAGGTTCCGGAATTCCACATTTATCCTTAGCTAGGCAATCTGTAAGCGTGCTCACCAATTGAAATTTTCCATCATTAAAACCTAAATAGTATTTTCCTATGGTATCACCTTGGTACTCCACTTCAACTTCCAATCTATCGTCTATAAAAAGTTTGCTTTCTGAAAGCTGAATGATGTTTTTCAGCTTTTTTGGTTGCAATCTGTGGTCAATGTCATCTGCATTCCACAGCTGAAAATTAACCACTTTTTCATGTCGTAATGTTCCTCCACAATCCATAAAGTCTTTGGTAACTTGTCCAACTTCTGTGACATGGAAATGAGCTGGAACTATACTTCCGTCTGGTAATTGAAACTTTAAAACCTCGACTTTAGCCAAATGTTTTTTTACTTGTTTAAGTGTCATTTTATAGTGCTTTTATTATTTAATTCAATCTTTTATTTCACGCAAAAGGTGCCAACTAATTAGCAAATCCTAATTTAAGGCACATTCCTATGTGGACTCAAACAAGCGGGGTCTAAGCCTTTTATGTAAACCTAAAGCGATTCCTGTTACCTTAAAAAAGAGTTCCTTTTCTGTCATCATTATATTTGATATTCAAACTAAGCATTTACACAATTCATTTCTAAGAGGTTTATAGAATAGTCGTCTATTATTTTCTTTCCCTGTAATTATTTTTAATGACTGCTCTTTCTTTTTATTCTTCGTGTGAAATATTTTCTAGCTCTCAATACATAGTATCAACATAAATCAATAGAAAGAATAAATTTATCCTTAACAACACTCTTTTGGATTGGGATACCTGTCAAAAAGTTCATTGAAAGTCACTTTCAATTCAAACCACTTTTCTTCATTAATACAATAGCAAATTGAATTCCCTTCAATATTCCCTTTAATAATATCAGCATTTTTAAGCTCTTTTAAATGTTGGCTGATAGTGGATTGAGCTAAGCCTAATTCCTCAACCAGATCGCCACAAATACAAGTGCTGCTCTTAAGTAAAACTTCTAGAATTGCCAAACGTGCTGGGTGACCAAATACTTTTGCAATCTGCGCAAATTCATTTTGTTTGTTTGTAAATAATTCTGTGCGTGTAATTCCCATTTCTTAAATCTATATATAGCAATATTACGATTAATAATAAACTTTAAAAGCCTTTTTACTTTTTTTATCAAGTAAAGTCAAAAGCCTATAATCTTGACTTTTATGAATACTCGTTGGGTGTGTTTATTTTTTTTGTGTGTGGTTAATCTAACTTTTTCACAAGCAAAGAAGCAATACCAAATCACAAGACAAGACAAGGCTCCTGTTATAGATGGTAATTTATCAGATGAGGTTTGGCAGTCTATAAAAATCGCTAGTGACTTCGTTCAATTTACCCCTAACATAAGCCTTCCTGCAACACCAGATCGGAGAACGGAAGTCAAATTATTTTATAATGACCAAGCTATATTTATTTCAGCAAAACTCTATGATGATCCCCGTAAAATCATGAGTCAAAATACCATTAGGGATGAGTTTGGGCAAACTGATTATTTTACTCTGGTTCTTAACCCGAATAACGATGCTCAAAATGACACTCAATTTATCGTCTTCAGTTCTGGCACCCAAGCCGATGCTTTGTCTTCACCAAGCATCGGTCAGGATTTTGGTTGGAATGCCGTTTGGGAAAGCGCAGTTAAGCTTACCGATTTTGGATGGCAATTGGAAATGGAGATCCCTTACAGAACACTAAGGTTTCCAAAAACGGATGTCCAAAGCTGGGGAGTGCAATTCCGAAGATATTTTAGAAGAGAACGAGCGGAATATGCTTGGAATCCTATAGATAGAACCATAGGTTATGAAGGATTATATCACGGTATACTCTTTGGCATTAAAAATCTTCAACCCCCATTACGCTTAAATTTATATCCGTTTACAACAGGAATTATTAATACAGTTGGTGATCAAACTTCCACAGATTTTAAACTTGGCCTTGATTTGAAATATGGCATCACGGATAATCTTACTTTGGATGCTACCCTTATTCCAGATTTTAGTCAAGCTAGATTTGATGATGTTGTTCTCAATATAGGCCCATTTGAGCAAACGTTTGCAGAACAACGTCAATTTTTTACCGAAGGCATAGATTTATTCACGAAAGGAGATTTGTTTTTTTCCAGACGAGTAGGAAACGAGCCTACAGGAACTTTAAATCTAGGAAGAAATGAAGTCGCAGAAAACGAACCAAATAATATAGACCTGCTTAATGCTATTAAAATGTCTGGTCGCCTTAAAAATGGTCTTGGCATAGGGGTTTTTAATGCCATTACAGAGTCTACTAAGGCAATAGCATCAGACACTCTTCAAAACCAAACCAGAGAGCAAGTTATAGAACCATTAACAAACTATAGTATTTTGGTAGTTGACCAGCAATTTAACAGAAATTCTTCGGTAAGTTTAATCAACACCAATGTAACCCGTTCAGGAGATTTTAGAAATGCAAACGTCACAGGAGCATTGTTTGACCTTATCAATAACAAAAACACCTATAAAGTTGCGGGTGAATTCAAAATGAGTCATCTCAATCTCCAAACCGATGACAAGACAGGTTTTAGCTCAGCTTTAGAGATTGCCAAAATCAGTGATCAATACCAATTATCGCTAAGGTATGATTACGCAGATAAAAAATATGACATTAATGACCTTGGGCTTTTACTCAGGAATAATTTTAATAATATTACAGCTGAAGCTTCTTATCGTATTTTTGAGCCAACCTCCAACTTTCAAACTTATAGACTCACCTTCGCCTCTCTCTATAAACAGTTGGCTTCCCCTAACACCTATACTGGCTTAGAGTTGTCTACTAGTTTCTTTGCTACATCTCCTAAACTAGACACTTATGGTTTTAATATTGGTATGGAGCCGGGACGACAGTTTGATTATTTTGAACCTCGCGTCGACAATCGATTTTTTATTTATGAAAATTTCACAAATTTTGGTGGATTTCTTTCAACTAACTACAATCGCACTTTCGCCATTGACATAAGGGCAAATACAAATACATTTTTTGAAGAAGGGAGAGATTCTTACGCTTACAAACTAAACTTAGAGCCTCGTGTAAGATTCAACGACTACTTCTTTATGGTGTATAACTTCACATTCGATAAACAAATAAATGACAGAGGCTTTGCTAACTTTTTGAACCAAGAACCTATTTTTGGAGAACGGGATAGGACAATTTTAATTAACAGTATCTCTGCAAATTATAATTTTAACCCCTTCCATGGTTTCAACTTGCAACTGAGGCATTATTGGGATATGGTGAAATATGACGAGTTTATGTATGGTCTCAATCCAAACGGAAGACTTTCTGAAAATAAAAATTTACCAAAAACCAGCTTGGATTCCAATCCTGATATCAATTTCAGTACTTGGAATTTGGATTTAAATTATTCTTGGCAATTTGCGCCTGGAAGCTTTTTAACCGCTCTGTATAGAAATCAATTGTTTAGCACTACGTCTGAAGCTGAAGATAATTTTGAAACTACGTTTACTAATTTATTTCAGCAGGATATACAACATATCTTCTCAATCCGATTGCAATATTTCCTTGACGTTAACACTTTGAAATCTTTTTTTGCATCAAAATAGAGATGGTTTATCTAAACGCTGAAGGGGACAAATTTCAAGTTTTTCAAAAAAACTAACATCCACGCCACTTACAAATACTAAAGCTAAACACAGCTATAGCTTACAAACCATAAGCTAAAGCCAATGATAATAATTTCCTCATTGTGATATTTGTTAACTTAAACTAGTAGTTGAATAAATTAAGTTTGTATTCAAATTAATAAAATAAAAATATGGAAAATTCAAAAAATGACCTCCCGAATATAGTGGGCGTCGCAGCTGGAAATGATTCTTTTACAACATTAGTTGCAGCAGTAAAGGCAGCAGAATTGGTTGATACCTTAAGTGGTGAAGGACCATTTACAGTATTAGCACCAACCAATGATGCCTTTAACAAATTACCTGAAGGCACTGTAGACACTTTATTAAAGCCAGAAAGCAAAGAGAAATTAGCAAGTGTACTTACCTACCATGTTGTTTCTGGAAAGTTTGAATCTGCTGCATTGATAAGTGCAATTACTGAAAATGATGGTAAATTTACTGTAGATACTGTTCAAGGTGGTAAGATTGACTTAAGCCTTGAAGATGGAAAAGTAATTTTAACTGATGCAAATGGTGGAAAGTCAACTGTCGTTATTGCAGATGTTGCGGCTTCTAACGGAGTGATTCATGCTATTGATAGTGTTGTAATGCCTAAGTAAAAAAACTTAGTTTAGTTTATAGACCACCTGAAAAGGTGGTCTTTTTTTTATCCTTTATGTTGTTAGTGAGCACTTTAAATCTTAGTATTTTCTAATACCGTTATGCCTTTAAATCGATGTCCAAAAGAATAAAAACATCTATTCACTAGATAAGTTTCAGACAATTTAAACCCAGACTTCAATGATGAAATCACTGATTTTATATGCAAAAAGTTATCCGATTTTTAAAATAAATACTACCTAAAGATCTTTTCAAGCATTTAAAAAAGTAATTATTACGTAGCTAATAATTACTTTTTTTCAGAAAAGCAACTGCTACAAACACCAGGAATAATAAAAATATATCAAGCTTTAGCTCTTTTCCTAGATGGATTTTTGGTGACCATAAAAACTCCTAAGAAAACGAGTATAGCAGAAATAATTTTTAATCCATTGAGTTCATCTGCTCCAGAAATAATAGCAAAAGCTATAGCTATGACAGGTTGTATGTATACAAATACTCCAATAGTAGAAGCAGATAAATATTTGAGGGCAAAAATATTCAACAGGTAAGTTAAAAAAGTAGTCCCTACAATCACAAACCCTATTCGCCAAATAATAGAAAAAGGCAAAGCTTGCCATTCTACACTTACAAACTCTGTCCAACCAATGGGTAGGTTTATAATGATAGAGGTTAAAAATAGCCAACGCATAAGCGTAACAGGGTGATAGATTTTAGTTAAAGGTTTGGCAACAATTAAAAACAAACCATAGGATGATGCATTGACAAAAATCATTGCATTACCAAGCGGAATATTAGGAGCGTCGACTTGTTGTTGTACGCCAAATATAATTAAGGCAAGCCCACCGAATAGACCGATTACAGCTCCCAAACACTTGAGCCAAGTTACTTTTTCTCTGATTAAAAGTGCGGATAATACAAATACCAAAATGGGAGTTATGGTCACAATTACAGAGCTATTAATCGGAGTGGTTAAACTCAAGCCCTTAAAGAAAAACAGCATATTGAGAGCCATCCCAAGAAGAGCGCATAATAATAGTCTTGGCCAATGTTCTTTTTTAATTTTTTCATTTTTAATGAAAAAACTAACAATCCAAAATAGAATACCCGCACCTAATACTCTTATCAATATAAAACCTAAAGGTTGAATATAATCTGGCATTAAGCCTTTAGCTAGAGTATGGGTGACGCCAAACACAGAGGTTGCAAATAAGGCAGCAATTAACGCTTGAACTCGTTTACTCATGAAACAAAGACTTCAAAGCGTCTACGGTGTGCTTATCATTTCCTATGAATATCTTTTCATCATAAATAAATATAGGTCGCTTTAAAAAAGTATAGTGAGATAGAATACACGTTTTTATTTCTTCCTCAGACAAGTTCTCATCTTTTAACCCCTCTTCTTTATATCTTTGAGCTCTCTTATTAAGTAAGAGTTCGTAAGATCTTGTATATTTAAAAAGGTATTCCAAGTCCTCTTCAGAAATATGATCTTTCTTAAGGTCCTGTAGCTTTATATCTTCAGGCAAAGACAACTTACCTAAAATATGCTTGCAGGTATCACAAGTGGATAGATAGAATACTTTTTTCATTTTATGAGTTTTGTTGAGATTTTTTATTTTTAAAAGTTCTGTAAACGACGTAAAGTACACCGCCTACCAAAATATAAGGAAAAGCCATTAGATAAACTATACCATCGTTTATAGCTTTTGCAGCCCCTTGATCTGCTTCAGACTCCAATACAGCTCTACACATAGAACATTGGGAGCTGGCCTCAAAGGCAAAAAACAAAACCAATGACACTGTAATTAAAACTCTTTTTGCTTTCATCATGATTATTGTTTTAGTAATAAGGTAACATAAATAAGTAGACTAAAACCCCTGTTATAGCAACATACATCCAAATAGGAAAAGTCCATCTCGCAATTTTTTTATGCTTATCATATTCACCTGTCAAACCTCTATACATCGTAAAAAGAACCAAAGGGATAATTATTCCTGATAAAGCAATATGTGTAATAAGAATGAAAAAGTAAAGGTACCTTATAAAACCTTCACCCCCGTAAGGAACTGGGTCGATACTAATCTTAGAAATGACGTAGCTTACTAAAAAAAGGGCCGACAAACCAAAAGCTGTAATCATGACAGTTTTGTGCTCAATTTTTTTCTTTTGTTTTATAAATCGATATCCTAGAAATAGCAGTATTGCTGTGAGTCCATTGATAACTGCATGAAAAAAGGGAAATGTCCCAACATCCAGACCAAGAAGGTTATAACGAGTTGGCAGGTTCATAAGTACAATGACCACTATTGGAACGACGATGGAGAGCCCAGTAATAATTGGAACCATCGTTTTATCGGATTTGATTAAACTAGCTTTCATTTTAAAAGAATTTGAATGTCCTCCATTAAAATATCAATTTGTTGGGTTTCATGCCCTTCACCACTATTATTATCGATAGGAACCGAACCTTGGTAAAAAATAATAGAGTTCCCTGCTTCATCTTTTCTACTTCGGATGTATCCTTCTTGGTCAATCAAAGCAAAGAACCCAGAGTGCTCAAACCCACCCTCTGCATTCTCATCTTCTCGGGCATAAATAGTAAAGCCTTTATTGGCAAGCTCATAAATTTTATCTTTATCGCCAGTCAAGAAATTCCAATGGGGATGCTTAACACCGAGCTCTTCTGCATGCTTTTTCAAAACTTTAGGAGTGTCATGCTCAGGGTTAATAGTGAATGAAGCTATTCCAAAATTCATATTACCATAAAACTGATCTTGTACCTCCAATAAATTTTCATTCATAATAGGGCAAATAGTTGGACAAGTGGCAAAAAAGAACTCAACAACATAGACTTTTCCAAGATAATCCTCATTGGTAATCGTTTTATTATTCTGATTTCTAAAATCAAATTTAGGAACTTTTTTACGTTCGCCTTCTATTTCTATATAAGATAAACTTTGCTTGGAATTACGGGCTAGATATTCACTAACCACCCAAATTCCAAACACTAAAATGACAAGTGAAATTCCTACGTAAGAGTATTTTTTCATGGTCTTTATTCTCTTTGCGCATTATTCTTTTTTAAGGCAAATCGATATTCTGCAAGAATGATTTTAATATCATCATTCATTTTATCGCTCACCTCTTTTATGTTGCTTAAGTCGTAGGCGTATTTTGTGCCTTCGTCTTCGTCGTCACTCCTCCCTCTCAAACTCATTTTTTTATCAATAACAAAAGCGAAAGTTGAAGAAAACTTATCGTCGAGTTTTAAATCAGATTCCAAACTTTCAAACACCTTTTTAATTTGAGCGTCTGGTAGTTCAAGAAAAAACCAATCTGCAGCATCTGAAGTTTTATTGATTTCACTTTTAAATTCTTCGATGTCATCTTCTGAATTTGGCGCCACCAGTGTAACGACTTGGAAATCGTCAAACTTGTGATAACGATCATAGATTTTCTCTTTCATATTGAAAGCATGTACCTTTTTCACTTCAAAGTCGTTACCAAAGAAAGTCAAGATTGTAATTTTATTGTCGAAGGCGATGACGTCAGTTTCAAATTCGTTCAATAAAGAAAGATTTTCTTTAAGCACGGGGAGTCTTCCAAAACTATTGATCCCACTAGAGAAAAATAAATACGCTACCAAAGGAAGAACAAACAAAACAATAAGAACAGCGTATTTTTTCATATGATAAAATTGTATACAAAAATAAAAAAGACGATTTTAGTGAACCGCCTTTTGAATTATATTTAACCTTCTTTTCTTAGAAATCCCAAGTAATGTATCCATCAGAGTATATTTCTTGGATATATGACCCTTCTATCAAGAGTATAGCTATTAAATAACTAATTAAAAAGACACCAGTCCAAACGACAACTCTTCTCAAACTTCCCGACTCCTGTTCCATATGCATAAATGCCCAAACGATGTAATAGGCTTTTACAATCGTAAGCACAATAAAAATCCAGTTGAGAAAGGATAAGGAAACTAAATCATTATGAACAAGAAAATCTGGTTTTAAAATACCTAAACCTACTTCTACTATCGTTAGTATAGATAAAATGATAAAAACTTGCCATATGCGTTTTTTTGCTCCTGCGTGAACTCCGTGTGTTGTATCGTGTGCCATTTTATTATAAATTCAATATATTATTAATTAAACCAAGTAGAAAAATGTGAATACAAATACCCAAACTAAATCTACAAAGTGCCAGTAAAGACCAACCTTTTCCACCATTTCGTAACTTCCTCTTTTCTCGTAAGTGCCAACCAAAACATTAAAGAAAACAATAATAAGAATAAGCACCCCAGACAAGACGTGGAAGCCGTGAAAGCCTGTAATGAAAAAGAAAAAACCACCAAATAGCGGTGCTCCATATTCATTTTGGCTAAGGTTAGCTCCCTCTATAACACCTACACCAGACGTATTTAATTTCAGTAAAGATTCTTCTCTAGTTAAAATTTCTTTTTCACCTTCTTCTGTTATTTGCATAGTTCTAACACGAAGGGTCTCATTAGCTTCAAATCCCCTTTTTACATCCTCTAAAACCAAGGTATTAAGAGAAGGTTCTGAACTAAACCAAATACCATTTTTGGCTAAATGCTGGGTTCTATCTTTGGGGGAAGCCGTAGCAAATTCATCTAAAGCTATACGGTCTCCGTCTGCATCTACAAACTGAATAATCTTTCCACTTCTGGTTTCGACCGCTCCATATTCACCATGAATAAAGTTTTTCCATTCCCAGGCTTGAGATCCTAAAAAAATGATACCCCCTAGAATGGTTAATGCCATGTAGGTCACTACTTTATCTTTTTTCATCTCATGCCCAGCATCTACTGCTAGAACCATTGTTACTGATGAAAATATCAAAATAAACGTCATTAATGCGACATAATACATAGGTGCATCTACACCATGTAAAAATGGAAAGTGATTAAACACTTCATCCGCTATTGGCCATTCTTCAATAAACTTAAATCTTGAAAAACCATAAGCTGCTAAAAAACCTGAAAATGTAAGTGCATCTGAAGTGATAAAAAACCACATCATTAATTTTCCGTAACTGGCCTTTAGAGGTTTTTCTTCACCTCCTCCCCATGCTTGTCCTTCTGTACCTGTTTTTACAACGGTAGTAGCTTCCATAAAAATTAAATATTAATGTCTTACAAAAATAGACAAAATTCTTATTATCTAAAGAAATATAAAAACAAAAAGAGGTAAAGCCAAAGCCCATCTACAAAGTGCCAGAAGGTTACCCCTAGACGCAATCCTAGCATATTCCCTTTAGAATATTTCTTTTTAAAATGATTATAAATTACGACCAACAAGACGATAAGGCCTGCCATGACATGGACAACGTGAGCTAAAACTAATAGGTAAATGAAAGACATTGTAATACTACTAGCACTTCCCGTAAAATAATACCCTGCCTCTACAATCTCATTAAAGCCAACAAACTGCATCACCACAAAAAGAACTCCTAAGATAAAAGTAGAAATTATCATAGCATTAGCCTTTACTAAATCACCTTCAGAAGTGAATTTTTTGGTTAAATGAAATGTAATACTACTTAAAAATATAACCAGCGTACTCCAAATAAAAACATCTGGTAATTGATAGTCTGTAAGCCAATCTGGTCTGTTTTTACTCACAACGTAAGCACTCGTTAATCCTGCAAACATCATCGACATGCTTATGATGCCAAACCACATCATCATCATCCTTGCACGTTTGTGTTTTTCATCTAAAACCATATTCTGATATATTTATCTGATACGTAAATTATTTGTATTAAAGTAATGTAAAACACGCTGGCTAGCATCAGCTGTCTGGCGTATTTGGTCTCTCGTTTTTGAAAAAGCTTAATTGCATAAAAAAGCATAATCAATCCTGATATAAACACTAAAACAGCAGAGACTATTGATAGCTTTAAATCTCCAGTAACACCCAGAGCAGGTATTATCGAAACAATAAGGGTCCATATAGTATAAAGGATAATTTGAATTGCTGTGCCGCTATCTCTTTTACCAGTAGGTAGCATAAAAAAGCCCCCTTCTTTATAATCATCATACAGCCACCAACCTAAAGCCCAAAAATGGGGGAATTGCCAGAAAAACTGAATCATAAATAAGGCTCCTGCTTCAATCCCAAAAGAACCCGTTGCAGCTACCCATCCCAACATAAAAGGAATAGCCCCTGGAAATGCTCCTACAAAAACAGAAAGCGGAGTGATAGTTTTTAATGGAGTATAAACACTCACATAAAGAAAAATAGATATCGCCCCAAACATGGCCGTTATAGGGTTGATAATAAAAAGGAATGACAACCCGATTACAGTAAGAAGAGTCGCAATAAAAAAGGCAGTACTTGTGGTCATACTACCCGATGGTAGAGGACGATTTTTAGTCCTTTTCATCTTTGCATCTAAGTTCTTTTCTATGATTTGATTAAAGGCATTAGAAGCACCTACCATGGCATAGCCTCCTAGCGCTAATAATACAAAATGACCAACATCAAAGGTGTCTATACCTAATAGATAACCAGCAATTGAAGAAAATACAACACTAAGGGATAATCTTACCTTTGTGAGTTCTTTAAAATCATGTATCCAGGAAGAAACTTGTGTGTATGCAATAGAATCTGACAATATTCGAAACTTTTTGCAAAGATACGGCTAAAAAGTTTTTTTTAGGAAGCAGACGTTCGTTAATGTTTACTAAGTATTGGGTTAATAATCGTAATACCAGTTAAATATCTGTCCTAAAGCCCAAGTTAACCCAAGTTGTATTTCTATCGAAGTTTAGAGCCTTACCTCGAGCGGTATCAAACTTCCTGTGAATTAGATTCAGATAGACCTTTAGGTTTGTCGTTGGGTTTATTATAAATCTTACTTCCTTCTCGCCTTAATGAAAGTTTACCTTAATTAGCTTAGCCTATTTTGATGCCTTCATCAGCAATTCTTTGTCGTTCATATACAAATAAATCTGAGACACAAAATGGGACACTATCCACAATAGTTTCAAAATCACATACGCCAAAAATGAATTTTACACGCCCATACCATTTATCCTTTTTTTCTTGAGATAAAAAGAAGTTCTCAAGAATTTGTTGCCCAAAGGTCTGCCATAAACTGATTATAGTTCGTTTAAGGAAAATTTAAAGTACTGTGAGAAATTGTGTAAGATCTAACTTGGTTATATTCTAATTGGAAGAAAAGATGACTTGTAGTAAAGGCCTCTGTGTACTTTACTACAAGTTGAGATCCAAATTTAGTTTTCCAACTAGCATTAACTGCGGTGGCATCTTACAAAGAAAATTTATCGATTAACCACTGCCAGTAAGTAGTGGTTTGATGTATCCGTTTCATCTTATAACTTAAATAGATATGAAATTTAGAGCCAATTGTATATTCTACAACATTGTAGGATAGTAATAGATTGAGGGGCACTACAGTTCGTTTTATACCATTGATTTTGAAATCATTGTGCTGGGCATTTTGGACCAAACCATGCTAACAATTACGGTCTGACTTATGCCAGTTGTTTTTGTGTTGATGTTAAAACGTTTTGATTTATGCCACTGTTCGGATTAGCTTCCTTGCCTCTTTATGAAATTGAGTAATTACCTTATCGCTAAAACAACGATATGGCCAATACACTTGATCCAATGAACTTAAAACAAATTATTACTTTACATTTAGACGGTTACAGCAACCGCAAAACAGGAGCATCTCTGAGTATCTCCAATACAACTATCCCCCTTTCAACTTGAATATCTAAAACCATCCTGCTTCATAGCTCAAATAATCTTTTACTACTGGATAGGCTAACCATCACTATAAAGCTAGCCTATCTTCGCCCAAGCATGAGGAATGGGGTGCACGCTTCTTTGCCAAGTTCTTCTGCTAAATCATAATAGTAGCAAGCAAACTTGACTTGGTTTTCAAAAATCACTTTGTAAAAGTTGAGACACTTTCCTAAACACTTTAAAAATAACTGTTATGTTAGCATTGAAAATGGCAAAAGATTTTTCAAAATCTACTCCCATTCGGAGGGCTTCTGGAATATCGAAAATAAACCCGTAGTGCTCGCTATTGAGTTAGAAAGGTTTATTCATTAAATAACTTCTTAACAAAAAAATTTAAAGCAAAACAGAGGCTCAATCTTTGCTTTAAGATCGCAATACGGTTAAACTTCAAAATAGCGATTAAGTTAAGATGCTTTACAAGCATTGGTCCAAATTTTATCAATTTGAATAGCAAAGCGGTTATAAACTTCTTGGGACAAAGGGATGTTTAAACCACTCTCAGGGTGTGGGCAAGTGAAATCTTCATAAGGTAGACCACTTAATCCCTCTTAGTAACTCTCTAAAAGCTTATTTTTTTTTCAGTTTATACTCATCCTTGGCTTCAACTTCTGGCTCTTTACAATAGCCAAGAATAAAAGATTTCAACTGAGTTTTAGACAGGACTCTTGTCTGTTTTAAGGTATCATTACATTCTGAAATTGTGGGCTAACTTTCTGTTTGTGAAACAAAGCTTTACCCAAACGTAGAAAAGCACATCAACAGGAGAGGGAACGGGGAGCACCTCATTGATGGTAGGTTGGATAGATTTATGAATTTAATTTAAAATAAAAAAATCCCGAATTCAACATTCGGGATTTTTTTGAACTGTATTTTATTTGAATTTAATCTTGTACTTTAAACGTAATAGGTAAAGAATATAATACCCCAACATTTTGTCCACGTTGCTGCCCTGGTTTCATTTTAGGAAGTTTTTTGATAACTCGTTCACCTTCAGATTGTAATCTTGGGTGAGGAGCTCGGGCGGCAACATTTACGATATTACCTTTTTTATCGATTTTAAACTGAACGTAAACCCTATTTATGCCACTTAATCCAAGATCTGCAGCTAAGCCAGTGTCGAAGTTTTTATTAACAAACTTGCTAATCTTCTGACTCATACAGTTTTTACGCTCATCATTGGTGTTAAGGCCTTCACATCCAGGAAAAATTGGAACACTTTCAATAACAGCAAAAGGAACATCACCAATTTCTTCTTCGACTTCTTCGACTTCTTCAACTTCAACAACTTCGTTTTGATCGGTTTCAGTAGATTCTATAATAACCTCCTCTACATCTTCGTCATCTTCTACCACCTCAATAACTTCTGGTGCAGGTGGCGGTGGTGGCGGTGGTGGTGGCGTCTTTTGGATTTCTGTAATTGGCACGTCTTCCTCTTCTAACATGTCAAGATTCACAAAACCAGTATCTATAGCATCGTTATCATAAGTTTTCCATTCAATCATGGTTAAAGTAATAGCAAGAACTACTACAAGTCCAATCTGAAAAAACAGAAAACTTCTTTTAGACAGGTCTTTTTTTGGATTCTTTTTCGGTTCCATATTATAATTTTTAATAGATTACTAAAATATAAAAAAAATAAAATTTACTTTGATTTTGATTTTATTTTTTCAAAAAACTTTTTTTTACTAACATAAAACAGAAAAAACTCACCACTACTGCTATACTATTCGCTAAAATATCAAGTATATCAAAAGCTCTGGAATCTGTTAAGCTTCCTTGAACTATTTCAATAATAATACCAAAAACAACAATGCTAAGAGAAGTTAACAAAATCTTTTTTAACTGATATCCATTTTTTTTCAATAATGCAATAAGCCAAATTGAATTTAAAACAAAATAAGCTACAAAATGATAAAGTTTATCCTCATAACTTATTTGAAGTTTGGGAAGGCTACTTATATCTGAAATAGAAAGAACTAAGATACTTGCTGTGCATAAAATAGCAACAGGCAATAATAGTTGACTAGTCAGTAAGAGCTTTATAAGCTTCTGCATCCATAAGTTCTTTAACTTCGTCGTGATCTGTTATTTCCATTTTAATCATCCATCCTTTTTCGTAAGGCTCTTCATTAACCATTTCTGGTTCATCTTCTAACTCTTCATTAAATTCGATGATTTTGCCAGTTAAAGGTATAAACAAATCAGATACGGTTTTAACAGCTTCTACAGTTCCGAAAACCTCATCTTTATCTAGGGAATCTCCTACAGTTTCAACTTCTACGTACACAATGTCTCCTAATTCACTTTGTGCGAAATCTGTAATTCCAATGGTGGCGATATCTCCATCAATTTTGATCCACTCGTGATCTTTGGTGTACTTTAAGCTATCTGGTATATTCATTTTTAAATTGTTTTAGTTTCCAAAATTATATCTCAATGTAAACCCTGTTCTAACGGTTGTTTGTGGGAATATAGTTGAGATTGCATTCTGCGAAAATACATGATCGTAGAAAAATAAAGCTGTTAAATTTTTAGTAAATGCATAATCAGCTACAAAATTTATGGACCAAATGTCTTGACCTGAAGTAACACGGTTACTCAGCACGTCTAAATTTCTAATGATTGTTTCGTTTCTTCTTAAAGAAAGATCTGCTTTTAAGTTCAAATCGCTACTTAAAACCCTTCTATTCCCTTCAAATTGAGTGACAACAGTAAGATCTTTAACTCTATACCCTAGACCTATGATATACTCATCTCCCTGCATTTCAGTTAACAGATTGTTGTTGAAACTCAAAGATAAGGCTCTATCTTTTCTAACTTCAGCAAGAATACTCACCGAATTTTTCATTTCAAAATCCAATTTAATCAAAGGACTAAATTCTTCTATTAAATTCACATTAGAAATAAAAAGTTCTGTTCTGAAGTTTCCATTTTGATCTGTATTGAAATCACCGAAAGGATCACTTCTATTAAATTCTAAATCAGTTTGAAATTGATTCACAGTATAAGAAGATCTATAACCATGTTGAATAGAAAAGCGATTAAAGGTTTCTCGGAACCAAGTTAACCTCATCAACCCAGTATATTTTATATTCCATCCAGGAATAGGGATATCCCTGAAAGGACTTAGATCTTCTCCTTGGGGATCGGATCCTGTATACGCGGAAAGAAAGGATGGTAAGAGAACTGCTTGACTCGTTCTTCCAAAACCAATTGGATATCCATCTTCATCTATATTATTAGGATCGTTTACATTTACCCCAGCTTGTTCTGCAAGTCTGTTGGCAACGATAAAACGATTTTCCCTAAACGTTTCAAAATTTTCAGAAAATTCTTTCGTGCTCGAATTAAAGGAAGTACGAATCATGTTTGTAGAAATATTAAAATTCCCATAAGTGTTTGGAATAATAGAATTGTAGGCCATGGTCTCGGGGTCTACTCTAAAATTTTCTGTATACGTATCAGAGTACATTCTATTGGCAATCAAATCTATTGTCATCCCTGGCAATAATTTCAGCCCTGCTTGTATATCCAGTAGTTGGTTATCTGTCCGTATATATTGTTCGTTGAAATCTTGATACATGGTTAACCATCCTTTTCTCGCAGCCTCTCGACGAATGTCGTTTTGACTTCCAAAAGTAAATCCTGCAGTAGGTTTTAAGGTTCCTCCAAAACCAATATTATTGGTATAGCCAGGTAAAAAGATACCTTTTGTATCAGAATAATTAAACTGCACTCGATCCAAGACTGTCACTAAACCTATGATGGTATTTAGAGCTTTATCACCTATAGTAAGTTCCGTTTTAGCGTTTTCTTGGTTATTTTGATTTTGGGGATCTTGCTCAAAATTTTCAGCCCCTCTTCTTCGACTTATATTTCGCTTGATTTGGGATGGGTTTTGAGCTCTTTTTTTAGTTAAACCAAGGTAATTATAAAAGCTAGACATGTTTAAATTGGAATTGATCTGATGCCTTGCAGAGTTTTGAACAGAATTTCCTAGATCTGGAATACCTTCTAGATCTCTTAAAATCTCAGATCCTTTGGTCCATAAAAAATCTCCAGTGTAAGAATATTGAGTTTGAACAAACTTAAGGAAAGGGATTTTATTAAAGGGTAAGGTATAATTAAGCTGTAGTTGCTGGTAATGTCTATTTGGAATTCCGATATCAAAAAAATCATCAAAAATACCTATGCTATTATCTTGAACGTTATTTTCATCGATGTAATTTCTCACAATCCTGTTGGTAGAGGCATTAAAATTGAAATTTAATGACTTCGTCAGATTATAATCAATAGCATATTGCCAATCGAAAAAATAATTTCTTTGAAAGAGTTTTGGTGTGCCAATACTTCCCGTTGGTAGATCGAACTCTCTAAATCTTAACTCGTTGTATTGCCTATTTATGTTTGCACCAGCAGTAATACTATTGGGAAGCAGATTAATATTAAAGTCTTTGAAGATAGCAAAGTAGGGGCTTTTAAAAAGGCCAATATTCTCTAGAGGCTTAACCTCCAATGGTTTAAAATTAAATCCATAAGTTAAGGCAGCATCCACATTCTGGTCTAGGGATTCTCTAATTTCAAAATCCCTATAATCAGTTTGGTTATAACTTGAGGATACTGTGAAGTTTTCGATGTCATAAGGCATTGGCGTTTTTTCTTGATTGGTCCTATCTTTTCGTAGGCCGATGACACTTATCCCCTGACGTTTCGTGTAGGTTTCTGCCTGTTCTGCAAATTCTGCTCGATCTGCTTCATCTGCTGTATTATCCAGCAAAGTTTCGAGTTCTAGATCTCCGTAAACAGGATCAAATTGAGGTGTAATCAACTCTTCCCCTCTATTATAAGTGAGTGGTATTTTGACCCCCCAATCTTTAGGCAACAGTTGGCCTAGGTTGAGGCCAGTCACTATGTCGTATTGCTGGATGTCCTCCCTACTCCTTTGGTTGGGTCCTTGCTCTATGGCTCCAAAGCCTACGGTAGTTCTTCGACCACTTGCAGATACATTTGCAAAATCTGCAAAATTTGTATCCAGATTTAAGACTGCAGCCCAGCCTCCTTCGTTTTTAAGCCCTGTAAGTCTCATCTCGTTAAACCAGACTTCACCAGACACATTTTGATTGCTCGAGTTTTTTAACCCCAACATCATAACCCGTATATTTCCGAAACTGGGATTACCAATAATTCCAACTTTTAATCCCTCATTAGAACTACCATCAACAGGATTTAAAGATTCGTCAAAATAATTGAGTTTCAAGTTACTTAGATTGTCATCGCCAAGCACTGTAGATTTAATTTGTTGAAGTAAATCTAGAGGTAAATTGAGATCATTTTCTAAAGGCCATATTCCCCGAGGAGAAAAATCTTGAGGATCTGTTACTTTAAGCGGAATCTCTATCTGGTAGTAATTATTAGTAAAGTCAATCCCCATCCTTACAAAAGCAGTTAATTGGCCATCTTGAAGCTGATTCTCTGGTGGTGGTAGAGCTTCTGCATGGAGGTACATTTCTAGGTTGTCATATTGACGCATGTCAATTTGATAATTTTTGAAAACGGCTCTAGAATCCTCTGTCTCTAAATTTTTCACTCGTAAGGAAAGTGATTTTTCATCTTCTCGGATGGCCACGTTATTATTGACCAACTCTTCTCTTAAAACACCAGGAGGAGTGACATAATTAGACGTAATTTCCTCACTGACTGCTTCTACATTAAATTGAGTATTGCCCGCCATAGGGTTTTGACCATTTGGAAGTATAGGTAAATCGTATGTGAAGTAATCTCCTCTAATCAACTCTAAAGTTCCAAATCTCAAGATGGTTTCTTGACTAAAACCAGTCATGAACATTCTCATAAATCGAATAGATCGTAAATCACTTATCCCTCCAACAGCAAATTCTTCACCCGTCCTAAGAGGAACTCTAAATTGTATCCATCTCGCCTCTATTTCCTGCCCATTTTGAAGTGTCGTGATCACCTCTTTAACATCAGTGATATAGTCTGAATTGATCCCAGCAACAGTACTTGTATTATTCTCAACACTCATATTAGGAAAGACAGGAACCTCGTATTCATAGTAACTGTCAATAGTATTCATAGTATTATCTAAGTTGATGTCCTCCACATCTGGGAACGCAGAATTGCCCCTATTATTTTCGGTAACCTCTACAGGGCTATTCCCCTCCATTCCATTAAAGTTTCTATATCGGTTTAAAAGATCTCCGTCACCGTCAAGATAATACTGGTAATCGTCATTTGAAGGATCTTCGAAATTGGCAAACGCAGGAAACTTTAGTGCTTCATCGCTATTGAGCAGCCCGTCATAACCTACATCTTGATTAATTCGCTCTTGGCCTTCAGTATCAAAAGCATATACCAAAGATTGGTTACTAGGAACTTTTGAGAAATTAGTTAATAACGTATTTGAATTTCCCCCATCTTCTGGAAGACCATTTTCAAATTGTTTCCTTCCATCTTTTGAGATATCTTCTGTAATACTTCCAAAATTGAGAACAACTTTACCACCGTTATTTCCAGCATTTTCAGCATAAATAAAAGGGTCCATGACCCAAAATTCAACAAACTCTACATTGGATTGCTCGAAATCTGTCGTTTGCAAGCCTCTCATAATACCTCCAAAGTTTTGCTTTGGATTAGGAAGAATATTATCATTTGAAGCGGCAGGGTTATAATTGTACATGCCTCTCTCGCTTGGTCTGTACACAAGATCTAAAGGAAATAAGGTTTGAATTTGACCTGGTACAATATCTACATTAGGAAATATTTCGTTCACAAGAACTCTCCTAGAATAGTATTGAGAAAGGTCTTGGTCAGTGACATCCTCAGGCCGTTGAGAGCTATAGAAAATAGGATCTATAGTATGCCAGTTTAATTTAGCTCTATAATCATTGATACTTAAGTCGTCATTACTATCAAATGTTCCGTTAGCATCATTTGGCCCTCGATATCCTATGGGAGTACTCGCTAGTTTCCAGGACAATGGATCAATGACAGAGATACTCGTTTGTGAACCCTCAAAGTCATCCACATAACTAGTGGCTTCCCCCTCAAAATCACTTGCTTCAGGAGTTCCAGGCCTTAAGTAAGCAAACTCTCCTCTCAAAGAAAAATTGGACTCTACATCTGTATCAATGTTAGGCAGTTTGTTAACCAACCTAGTAAAAAAGGGAACAGTTGTATTATAATTGAAATTGACTCCATAAATACTATTATTTATAGGTTCAGTCCCGTAATCTGCCTTTTGTGTAATTGGTCTTTCGTTTAAATTTAAATACGTACCACCTATCAATAATTCTTCGCTAAATCTATGTTGAACATCTATACCGGTAAACCGCTTGGTTTGTCTTCCGAAAAGCGCATTATTTTCCGTAGATACTTGTATTGGTGTATCTGAAGCTAATAAAGCCTCATCTAAGATATTTACTCGACCTAGCTCATAATTTACTGTATAATCGATTCCTTCTTGCAGAGTCCTCCCTCCAGCAGTAACTGACACCGAACCTCTTGGGACATTAAATGCTCCTATTGGGATACCTCCTGTGCTAGAAGCTTTATATCGACCTGCTAATTGAAATTTGTTCTGTTGTGCTCCGTCTTGTTGAGCTTGAGTCTTAGTTGTAGAATAGAGCGAGTTGAAAACATACTTGGTTTGATTCTGATTATAGGTTTCTGGATTATCATAGTTCTCTGGACCAGTTTCTGGTGTTAAATCCAATTTATTAAAAAGATATTCACCAAAAGGTTCCACTTTTGTAAACTTAATAACCCCATTCTCAGGATCTATGGTGATTCCAGAAACAAAATCAAAAAAGCCATCACCACCGTTTACAGGGTCGTTATTGAGGTTTAACCTATCGAGGTCTAAGACTTGCAAAAGATTGGTTTCATCCACATCATCGGGCAGCGGAGTAGTACTTCCAGGAGCTTGGGTGATAAAATTGACAGGCTGTGGATCTGTATATAAAATATTAAATCTAAAACCGTCTTGCTCAAGCCCATTCGCCCCAAGACTATAGAAATTTTTCATCATCAAGTCCCAGATAGGCTCCTGTACAATCGTAACTGGACTCTTAAGAAGTTTGACAATTAAGTTTTGATTAAGCGCTATCTGCTCCCCTTGTTCTTCTGGATTCTCTTGAGTCTCTGTCCCAGGGGGTCCTCCGTTTGCAAATTCTCCAACTCTAAATACTCTCCCATCGGTTGTGGTATATTCAAAAGCAACTCCTAAAATTTCGTCATTATTTAAACGTTGGTTTAAAGAAATATAACCGAGTTGTGTGTTTAGAAAAAACTCATTAGGCCCCAATTCTCTTGCGTTTTCAAGAATGGCATAATCTCGTCCTTCTGAAACAAAAGGCTGGGCAGAACCAAAACCTTGCTGAATTGTAGCTATATCTCGTATTTGATCGTTCAAAATAGAGTTCGCCCCGCCATTTATTCCGTCTGGATTAAAAACGTTGTTAGCATTATCAGGTCTTCCATTAGGGTTTAATAAAAAGTTTGGAATTGGTGGAGCAATGGGGTTTCCATTATTATCAAAGAAAAGCCCTAGTTTATCTGGAGCACTTTCACCCAAATCTTGTAAAGCCACAATATTTCTAGAATCGGAAATGGTCTCCGTGTTATTTGTTCTGTTCGTTATCCAAACCTGAACCCTTGTAATTTGTATTCTACTATTTATAAAAGGATAATTTTGTAGAGCCTCATCATATTGGTCTCTAAAAAACTGAGATAAAAAGAAATGCCTGTTTTCATCATAATCCAAAGCGAATTTATCAAATTCTCTTACTGTTGCACCACCTTGGATATTGACGCTTTGACGTTCTGAATTCAATTCTGAAAAGACCCCAGTGATGGTTGTTTTTCCGAATTGCAGTTGTGTTTTTACCCCAAATAAACTTTGTGAACCTTGGATAAGGGTACTGTTTAAGGGCATGTTGACGTTACCAACCTCAATTTTTTGTATAATATCGTCTTCTGTAGGAGTATAATCCATTTTCACTTGATTCTGAAAATCAAATGTAGATTCGGTATCATATTCAGCGTTAACCTGAAGTCGTGTTCCTACGGAAGCTTGAAGACTCATACTTATTCGCTGGTCAAAATCGAAAGTGAGGTTACTCTGGTTTCTTGGGGACAATGCTGGGTTATCCTGCTTACTATACAGAATCCCCATATCCACAGCAACAGACCCTCTTGGATTAACTTCTATTTGATTTCCTCCAAATACAGATTGAAAAAAGGAATTATTGACATAGAAAATTGGAATTAAGTTTTTTTGGTCCTCTACATCTCCTTTACCTAAAGCGGCATCAGATTTTTGTTTGAAATAAGATTTCATCTGTTCCTCCAGAACTAGAGCTTCAAATTCTTTAGGCGTCAAGACCAAAGGAAATTTGGTGTTAACAGATCCAATTTTTTCGGTATAAATATATTTATCTATATAAGAATCATATTCATATTTAGAAACTATGCTAGAAGGATTTGGCATAGAAATAGTACCATATGTTGGACCTTGAGGTATAGAATCTTGAGCGTATATTTCTAAAGAAAGAAATACAAGAAACACAAGAAAGAAATAAGAAATAAAATTTATGTTAAGGGACAATCTTTTTTTGTTCAAAAGTTTTATAAATTTTTTAAGGCTAGCTTTATTATATCTTCAACGTTAGCATCGGGATTATTATTACAAATTTTTGAAATAATTTTCCCAGATTGTTTTCTGGTATAACCCAATGTCTCCAATGCAGAAAGAGCTTCCTCTTTGTTGGAATTTGAAGGCGTATTTACAATTTCTGAATACTCTTCAGAAGATCGAATTTTATCTTTAAGATCTAAGATGACTCTCTGAGCTGTTTTTTTACCAATACCTTTTATACCCTGTATAGTATCCGAATCTTCAGTGGAAATTGCTTCTACCACTTGCTCTGGCGTTAATGAAGACAACATCATTCTAGCAGTATTAGCGCCAATTCCAGAGACTGAAAGCAATTGACGGAAAACCAAACGTTCTGCTTTTTCCATAAACCCATACAAGGTATGTGAATCTTCTTTGACTTGTAAATGGGTGTAAATAGTTATCTGTTCTTCCCCTTTTAAACGAGAAAAGGTATGAAGTGAAATGTTTACTTCATACCCTATACCATTACAATCTACCACGATATGTGTTGGGTTTTTTTCTAACAATCTACCTCTAAGCTGAGTAATCATCTTAACTTAATTTTAGGACCCAAATGTAATAAAATTAAGTTAAGATATCAATTGATTTTTTATATGTATAAATCAATGAAAGCCAGCAACTTCTATAGTTTCCGTTTACTTTTCTGCTGAGCATCTACGACAGCTACGGCAGACATATTTACCATCTCATCGACACTAGCTCCCAATTGAAAGACATGTGCAGGCTTGTTCAATCCCATTAAAATAGGCCCTATAGAGCCTGCGCTATTTAACTCTTTCATTAGTTTATAAGTCCCATTTGCCGAATCCAAATTTGGGTAGATAAGTGTATTTACTTTTTTACCATTCAATTTAGAAAATGGAAATTTATCTGCTCTCATCTTTTTATTTAAAGCAAAGTCAACTTGCAACTCTCCGTCTACAGCAATTTCAGGGAAATTCTTATGCAAATAATCTACAGCCTCTTTTACTTTGATAGCATTCGGATTTTTGGACGAGCCGAAGTTTGAATATGAAACCATCGCAATAACAGGTTCTATGCCAAACATCTTCACCGTTTTGGCTGTCATTTGAGCAATTTTTGCTAAGACTGTGGCATCTGGATTAATATTGATGGACGTATCGCTTATAAAGATAGGACCTCGTTTAGAGTTCATCAAGTTGGTCGCGGCTACGTTGGTGACTCCGTTTTCTTTACCGATGAGTTCTAGGATTGGCTTTAATACCGAAGGGTAAGCTCTTGAGTATCCAGAAAGCATAGCGTCTGCATCTCCTTTTTCTACCATCATAGCAGCAAAATAATTTCGCTCCCTTAAAATCTTCTTAGCATCGTATAAAGTCACTCCTTTTCTACTTCTCTTCTTCCAAAGAGCTTCCGCATATTCATTTCTTTTTTTCTCTTCCTCATCAGATTTTGGATCGATGATTATAATGTCCTCCCCTTCAAATTCAATTTCAGTCATCAGTTCGAGTATTACATCTCTGCGACCAAGTAGAATAGGGATAGCAATTTTTTCATCATAAACCTGCTGTGCAGCCTTTAAGACATCTAGATGATCGGCCTCCGCATAAACAATCCTTTTTGGATTTTGTTTTGCCCGATTAATAAGTAATCTGGTGATTTTATCCTCACTTCCCATTCTCTCTAGAAGCTCTTCTTTATAGGCCTCCCAATCTTTAATTGGGTTTTGAGCAACCCCAGATTCCATCGCCGCTTTTGCAACTGCTGGTGGGATTTCTGTGATTAATCTAGGATCGAAGGGCTTTGGAATAATGTAGTCTCTCCCAAAGTTAAGGCGTGTTTCCGCATAAGCAATATTAACTTGCTCAGGCACTGGCTCTTTGGCAAGTCTGGCTAAGGCTTTCACAGCTGCCATTTTCATTTCCTCGTTAATTTTGGTAGCTCTCACGTCTAAAGCACCTCTGAATATATATGGAAAGCCAAGAACATTGTTTACTTGGTTGGGGAAATCAGTTCTCCCTGTTGCCATGATGATGTCTTTTCTGGTTTTTATAGCTAAGTCATAGTCAATCTCAGGGTCTGGATTTGCCATAGCAAATACAATAGGATCCTTTGCCATTGAAGATAGCATCTCTGGCTTTAAAACACCTCCTATTGAGAGGCCTAAAAAGACATCAGCATTTTCTAGGGCCTCTCCCAGCGACTTAATCTGTCTTGAGGTCGCAAATTCTATTTGTTTATCTGAAAGACCTTCTCTCCCTTTACTTATAGCCCCCTTACTATCGAACATGACAATATTTTCTTTCCGAACGCCCAGCAATGCATAGAGTTTGATGCAAGCAATGGCTGCAGAACCTGCCCCAGAAACAACTACTCTTACCTCCTCAATTTTCTTTTCCGCTAGTTCTAGGGCATTCAAAAGTGCCGCAGCAGATATAATTGCGGTTCCATGTTGATCGTCGTGCATTACAGGAATAGGAAGTTCTGCCTTTAGACGTTCTTCAATTTCAAAAGCTTCGGGAGCTTTTATGTCCTCTAGATTAATTCCACCAAAAGTTGGAG
This sequence comes from Psychroflexus sp. MES1-P1E, assembly GCF_002836055.1. Taxonomy (GTDB): domain Bacteria; phylum Bacteroidota; class Bacteroidia; order Flavobacteriales; family Flavobacteriaceae; genus Psychroflexus. Next base: position 31,191 of record NZ_PJBS01000349.1, on the reverse strand, counting down.
CAATATTTTTGACTGTATTTATAAAGTCATCTATATTTTTAGTATCCACTTCAATATCGAATACATCTATGTCCGCGAAAATTTTAAACAATAGCGCTTTACCTTCCATAACGGGTTTTGAGGCTTCAGCACCAATATCTCCAAGGCCTAGTACAGCTGTTCCATTAGAAATCACGGCAACTAGATTTCCTTTATTGGTATATTTATAAGCGTTTTGTTTATCCTTTTCTATTTCTAGGCAGGGCTCTGCCACTCCTGGCGAGTATGCTAATCCTAAATCCCTTTGGGAAGAATGCTTTTTGGTTGGAACCACTTCAATTTTTCCTGGCCTTGGCTTAGCATGATAAACTAAAGCCTCTCTTCTCTTTCTTGGTGTGCTCATAAGGATATTTTACTACTAAAGCATGTTTACTCTAGTCATTAATTGGTACAAACAAAGGTAAACCTTATGCGTTATTCTGAAAGAAATCCTCTCCAATATTAGGATTAAAACTAGAGCTCTCTGGGGATTGGAACTTTAAAGAAACTAACTTCAATCCAACTTTTAAACAATTGGTATACCTATAATTCCTAAAATAAGAATGTAACAAACCAGCCCAAAAGGCATTTCCAGCTCCTGAAGCATCCACCACTTTTTCAACTTTAAAGGGCCTCTATATGTATTATTTTTTCTCCTTTTACAGACAATTTCACACCTTTAGTACCTTTCGTATAACAAGTAGTATCAACTCCCAATTTATGAAAGTATTCAAACATTGTGTCGTCGGAAATGTTGCCCAGCAAACGACGCTTATCATCTTCACTAATTTTAATTAAGGGATTAAATGCTCAGAACGTTTCAAGAGTTAAAATTGCTTCCTGTTTATTTGGTTAAATTATATTGGAGTAGTTCAAGATATCTTTACTCAGTTTACAATTTAATTTTCTGTTATCGGTTTACCGTTTAGAGAATTTAACTATTGCATTTTTTGGCTTAAGACTAATAAGAGGTTGAATTTCAATCTCTTTATTGACTTGTTCGATCTTATAGGTCTTTAACAGCCGGTTGATGGCTAAGGTAATTTCGTACATTGCAAAATTATTGCCTATACATTTTCTAGGTCCTGCACCAAAAGGAAAGTAAAAATCACTTACGCTTCTTGATTCCTGAAACCGTTCTGGCTTAAATTGATTCGGATTTTCCCAGTTTGTAGCATTTCTATGAATTTGGTGTACAGAAAAAAGAAGAGTAGTTCCTTGTGGTATTTCAAATCCTTTGAAAGTATCACGCTCAATATTCTGCCGATCTATAAAGTAAACTGGCGGAAAAAGGCGCATAGATTCCTGTAAGACATTCTCAGTATACTTACTATCCTTCAAGATATCAAAAAAAGAATGGTCTTCAAGATGATCTATTTCTGAAACTAATTTTTCTTGTACATGTTCATCTTGACCTATCAATTGGACCGTAAAAGACAAAGTGTTGGAGGTCGTTTCATGACCAGCAATAAATAAAATTAAAATTTCATCTATCAATTGTTCTTGATTCATCTTAGAACCATCCTCATAGGTCAAAGCCAAAAGCATGTCCAGTAAATCTTTACTTTCAGAGTTAGAATTTTGCCGTCTTTTTATAATGCGAATGAGCAAATCTCGAGCTTCTTGGCTTAAGTTCAAGTTTCTTTTTAATTCCCGGCTTAAAACAAACCACCATTTTTTATAGGGCTGCCTTAATTCTTTGACCAGCATTTTTTGAGTTTCTTCTGTGATATACTGCAAGCGAGAAATTTCTTCTGCATTTATAGCATCGCTAAACAAGCTTTTTACCACTACTTTAAAAGCAAGATCATTAAATATCGGAAAGATATCTATAGGAGTATCGACCTCTATTCTTTCTAATTCTTTGTCTATGGCTTCTACCATGACATCTAGAAGAGAGTAAATATTTTTTTTGTGAAAGGCTGGCTGAATTAATTTTCGCTGAGATTTCCATTTTTGTCCTTCAGAAGTCAATAATCCGTGACCTACATACTTCGCCAAGTCTTTAGTTTGGATATCTGTTTTCTTAAAATTCTTTTGGTTGTCCCTTAAAGCATAAATAGCAAATTCTGGGTCTCTAGAAAAAACCACTGAATTGCCCAAGCCTAGATTTAATCTAAAAGTGTTTCCTAAGGCTTCAAAGTTCTTTTGGTGAAAGGGTAAAGGGTTCTTTAGAATATTACCTGCATGTTTTAAAAACTCAATTACAGGAACCTCAGGGAAATGAGTGGAAGATGTCATAAATGTTTTATTAGAATAATCCTTTTTGTTTATTTTCTCTAAGTTTACCGAGGTGTTTGTAGGCTGAGTCGGTTACTTCCCTTCCACGAGGAGTACGATTTATAAAGCCTTGTTGAATTAGGAAGGGTTCATATACTTCCTCTATAGTTTCAGCATTTTCGCTAACTGCAGTAGCCAATGTAGTTAAGCCAACAGGACCCCCTTTAAATTTGTCAATTATGGTCAATAAAATTTTATTATCCATATCATCCAAACCAAAGGCATCTACATTTAAAGCCTTGAGGCTATACTTCGAAATTTCCATATCAATTTTGCCGTTACCTTTAATCTGAGCAAAATCTCGAACTCGTCTCAGTAAAGCATTAGCAATCCTGGGTGTCCCCCGACTCCTGCCAGCTATTTCAATAGCAGAATCAGTGGTTATCGACACCCCTAAAATTGAGCTACTCCTTAAAATAATACCGCTAAGTAATTCCGTTGAATAGTATTCTAATCGACTTGAAATCCCAAATCTTGCTCGCATTGGTGCTGTAAGCAATCCCGAGCGCGTTGTAGCTCCAACTAATGTAAACGGATTCAAATTGATCTCAACACTTCTAGCATTAGGCCCGGACTCGATCATGATATCGATTTTAAAGTCTTCCATAGCAGAATATAGATACTCTTCAACTACTGAACTTAACCTATGAATTTCATCTATAAATAGAACATCCCGAGGTTCCAGATTAGTTAGCAAACCAGCTAAATCACCAGGTTTATCAATAACTGGACCTGAAGTGATTTTGATTCCAGTTTGGAGTTCATTCGCAAGAATATGAGCTAAGGTTGTTTTACCTAAGCCAGGAGGACCATGAAAAAGTGTATGGTCTAGAGCTTCGCCTCTTAAATTAGCTGCTTTTACGAAAACCTGGAGGTTCTCTAATACATGAGATTGACCAGCAAAATCATCAAAAGAAAGCGGTCTCAACGCTCGGTCTACCTCTTGGTCTTGGTTATCGAAATTACTGCCCGTCGCATCTAAATTTTCGTTCATATCACAAATATAAATAAAAAAGCCTCCAAGAAATTTGACTTGAAGGCTTCTCTCTATCTTTAAGAATAATTAATCATCCATTTCTTCTTCATGTTCCTGTAAAGGTACGTTTTGAGGTACAAAATCTTGACCAGCAATCACGTAATCTGTTTCCTCTTTATTCAGTTTGCTATAGTCGTAAGACCATCGGTGAACTTGTGGAATTTCACCAGGCCAGTTACCGTGAATGTGCTTCACAGGGGTAGTCCACTCCAGGGTATTTGACTTCCATGGATTTTGCTCTGCTCTCTTTCCATAGAAAATTGAAGAAATAAAATTATACACGAAAAATAATTGGGCCCCTGCAGTGATAAATGCGAATACAGATATAAGAATATTAGTATTTGCTAAATCGTCAAAGTATGGAAACTCTGTAAATTTATAATAACGTCTTGGTAACCCTGCCATTCCAATAAAGTGCATGGGGAAGAAAATACCATAAGCTCCAACAGCAGTGATCCAGAAGTGGACATAACCAAGGTTTTTGTTCATCATTCTACCAAACATTTTTGGAAACCAATGATAAATTCCTGCAAATAACCCATATAAAGCTGATATACCCATTACCAAGTGGAAGTGAGCAATAACGAAATAAGTATCATGTACATTTATATCCAATGTACTATCCCCTAGAATAATCCCTGTAAGACCACCAGTGATAAAAGTAGACACTAATCCAATGGAAAATAACATACCAGGATTTAATTGGAGGTTACCTTTCCAAAGGGTTGTAATATAATTAAAGGCTTTAACAGCTGAGGGTATAGCAATTAAAAGAGTTGTAAATGTGAAGACAGAACCTAAGAATGGATTCATACCAGAGACGAACATATGGTGACCCCAAACTACTGTAGATAGAAAAGCGATAGCTAGAATAGAAGCTATCATGGCTCTATATCCAAAAATTGGCTTTCTAGAATTGGTCGCTATAATTTCTGATGTGATCCCAAGAGCAGGTAGTAAAACAATGTAAACCTCTGGGTGACCTAAAAACCAAAATAAGTGCTCATACAAAACAGGAGAGCCACCTTGATAAGATAGGACTTCACCTTGTATATATATGTCACTTAGGAAAAATGATGTTCCAAAACTACGATCCATCAAAAGAAGAAGACCAGCAGCTAAAAGAACAGGGAATGAAACCACACCTATAATTGCAGTAACAAAAAAAGCCCAAATAGTTAAGGGTAATCTTGTCATCGTCATCCCTTGAGTTCTTAAATTAAGAACTGTTACAATATAATTAAGTGAGCCTAAGAGGGATGAGGCAACAAATATGGTTATAGCAACCAACCAAAGGGTCATCCCCAATCCTGAACCACCTATAGCTTGTGGTAATGCACTGAGCGGCGGATAAACGGTCCATCCAGCGGATGCAGGACCAGCTTCTACAAAGAAAGAGGAAACGATAACAACACAAGAAATGAAGAACAACCAAAAGGATAACATGTTCATAAATCCTGAAGCCATATCTCTAGCCCCAATTTGGAGAGGTATAAGTAAATTACTAAACGTACCACTCAAGCCTGCCGTAAGGACATAAAAAATCATGATGGTTCCATGGATTGTAGAGAGAGCTAAATAGATACTTGGATCCATTACTCCATCTTCTCCAAAGCGTCCAAGTAAAACTTCGTAAATCCAAAAAGTTTCATTTGGCCATGCCAACTGTAATCTCATTAACATAGACATTGCTATACCAATAAAACCCATGATGAGGCCAGAAATTAAATATTGTTTAGCGATCATTTTATGATCTGTACTAAATATGTACTTCTCTATGAAAGTAGGTTCGTGATGTCCTTCCTCATGTGCATGATCGTTCGCAAGTGGTTGTGCAGCTACTGACATATATTCTTATTTATTTTTATAATTAATTTTGTGCTGTTAATTCTCCAAAAGTTTGCTGCTCCGAAATCCATTTTTGATATTCTTCTTCAGTTTCAACAACAATTTTCATTTGCATGTTATAATGGGACACGCCACAAATCTTATTACACAGCAAGTAATATTCAAACTCGTAACTTTTTTCATCTGGCCCGAGGTTATCGTTATTTTCACGAATTTCGTTGATATTTCGCACTTTATCAACCATGTAATCACTATTTCGGATTTCTTTAGAAGTTGTTGTAGGTGTAAAGCCAAACTGTGTGGTCATCCCAGGAACAACATTCATTTGCGATCTAAAAAATGGAAAATAAGCAGAATGTAAAACGTCCTGTGATCTAAATTTAAATAACACAGGTCGATCCACAGGTAAATGTAATACCGTAGTTATAATATCATCTTTAGCATAAGGGTCGGTTTCACTGACACCTAATTGATTGATACCTTCTATAAATCTAACATTAGCCTCGCCAAGGGTTCGGTCTTCCCCAGAATATCTAGCTCTCCAAGCAAATTGATAGGCATAGATTTCAACGACAAGCGTCTCATCAGTTTCTTCAACGTTCATAATTTCAGACCAACTAAATAACCCGTAAATAATAAGGGCAGATAGTGTGATGACGGGAATAATGGTCCATATAAACTCGAGTTTATCATTATCAGCATAAAAAATGGCTTTCCTTCCTTTTTGACCTCTGTATTTAAAGGCAAACCAGTGAAGCATGAATTGAGTTATCACCTGAACAAACATAATAAGTGCTACAGATATGAAAAATAATTGATCATAATCTTCAGCATGGTCTGATGCCGCTGGCGCATAAAATTTGCTAAGGCTCCAAAATGAATAAAGCATAAGACCGTAAAAAAATACAATGAAAACTAAAAATAATTTTCCTTGGTTTTCGTTGTCTTTATTGGTGGCAATTTGTGAATCGTCACTTTCAATAGGCTGCGATAATTTAAAGATCTTTGAAATTTGCCAAATCGTAATTCCTAAAAGGGCAGCAACAATTATTATGAGTAATGCGGTCATCTTCTATCTTTCTTTTAATAGGTTTCTAGTAGTGGAAATGTTTGCTTTCTTTAAGGAAAGCACTGTGTTTTACAGTAAGAGGCGCTTTTGCTAAAGCACTAAATACCGTGTAAATGAATATACCTGAAATCAACAAAACAGAGCATATTTCTGTAATACCAATGAACCAAGATTCTCCAACTGTGCCAGGCATGATAAGAACAAAAAAGTTGATATAGTTTCCTACAAGTATAATAATACCTGCAAAAATGACTATCCAATTGACTCTCTTGAAATCAGAATTTATTAAAATCAGCATTGGGAGAAACCAATTCAAAATTAAGGTTCCAAAAAATAAAACGGGATAATCCTCTAACCTTTGGGCGTAGTATGTCACTTCTTCCGGTATGTTAGAATACCAAATCAATAAAAATTGTGAAAACCACAGATAAGCCCAGAATATAGAAAATCCCATCATGAATTTAGCTAAATCGTGAATATGACTGTTATTTACATGCTCTAAGTAGCCTTTACCTTTTAGGTAAATCGTAACCAAAGCTATTGTAGTAACTGCAGAAACCAAAATACTTGCTAAAACAAACCATCCAAATAAAGTACTAAACCAGTGCGTATCAATACTCATAATCCAGTCCCAAGACATCATAGATTCTGTTACAATAAAGAAAACTAGAAACATAGCAGATAACTTAAAGTTACGCTTGTGTAAAGTAAGGCTAAACCCCTCATCGAGTTTTCTAGAATTCTTGATAATCAATTTAGAGAAAATAATCCAACCAGACATATATATGGCAGCTCTTATCAAGAAAAAGGGTGTATTTAAGTAAGCAATTTTATTTTGAATAACTGCATCGTTTGCAACCACTTCAGGGTCCATCCAAATGAATAAATGATTAAGGTGTAAGGTCGATAATACAAGTAGGACATATACAATAATTCCACCAGGAACTAAGTATGAAGCTATCCCTTCCATAACTCTAAATAAGACGGGGGACCATCCTGCTTGTGCAGCATTTTGAAGCGCATAAAATACAAAAACACCTAAGGAGATTAAAAATATAAATAAAGCAGGAACATAAATAGCCGCCCAAGGCTTGTTTTGCAGTTGATGAAACAAATGCTCAGCATGTTCATCTCCATGAGCTGCTTCGCCAACAACACTAGATTCCATAGCCACGCTGTCTCCAAGGTGTGCAGCATCTTCTGCATGAAGCATTTCTTTGACGTCTTCAACAGATGATGGGGCATCGATGAATCCGTAAATTAAACCTATGGCTCCAACAATGATGAGGGCCAAAGAGAATAATTTTAATTTACTTGACATTGTATACATAATATCTCAGCTTGGTATTATAATTATTTTTTTTATTCAGAATCTAGTTCAAGTTCTCTTGATGCCTTTCCTTCCAGATCAGCTTTTAGCTTCATAACGTAATGGTCGACAAGCCAAAGCTCTTTGTTATCCATTTGTGAAGCGTAAGAACCCATGGTATTAATCCCATGCCACATCACGTGATACACACTTCCTTCCGTAATTGCTCTGCCTTGATCATCATAGCTTGGCACACCGAGAATTTTTTCACGTTCTACAAGATAGCCCTTTCCATCTCCTTTATCACCATGACATGTTGCACAATAGATAGTATAAAGCTCTTTTCCTTTAGCTAGATGGTCTTCCGTGTAAGCAACCTCGTTTTTCAACTCAGCTTTAGCCAATGCGTATCCGTCTGAATCGTCTTCATATTCATAAGGTGTAAAACCTCTGGGAATTGTCCCTTCCCCAGGTTTTTTGGCCTCTTGCTCATTTTGGAAGATATCGTAGGATCCATATGTATCATAAGGGATAGATTCATACATATCAGGGAAATACTGATAGTTACGTTCCCTTTTATCTGAACACGAAATGAGTGTCATACAAAAAGCTATAAGTAATATGGTAAATAAACTTTTCATGAACTTATTTATTATCTATTAATTTAATTTCTGAAGCACCATTTTCGTGCAAGACTTCAGCAATAGCTTGAACGTTATTTTCATTGACAGATACCTCCATTAAAAATTTATCATCTGTCGTTCTTACGTCTGGATTTTCGGCTTTTTTGAATGGCCATAACTTACTTCTCAAGTAAAAAGTAATAACCATTAAATGCGCTGCGAAAAACACTGTCATCTCAAACATAATAGGAACGAAAGCTGGCATATTCTGTAAGTAACTAAAACTTGGTTTACCACCAATGTTTTGCGGCCAATCTTCTATCATAATAAAATTCATCATCCAAGTAGATACAGCCAAACCTACCAACCCATATAAAAAAGAGGTTATGGCTAAACGGGTGCCAGGTAATCCCATAGCTTTATCCAAACCATGAACAGGGAATGGACAAAAAACTTCGTTAATGCTATATTTTTTTTCGCGCAGTGCTTTTACCGCTTTCAACAAAATATCATCATCTGTAAAAATCGCATGTAAAAATTTCGATGCCATTATAAGTTAGATTTAGAATTAAACTGTTCCGTGAAATTTGGTAAAGGTTCTTGGTCTGGCTCGTCATAAAGATTTGCATCATCTCCTTTCTCAGCTCTTATTTTTTTATACTTTTCTCCAGAGGTTTTCAAGATGGATTTAACTTCAGCTTGAGCAATCACAGGAAATGTTCTAGCATACAAAAGGAATAACACAAAGAAAAAACCAATTGTTCCTACAAAAATTCCAATCTCTACAAAAGTTGGGGAGAACATAGTCCAAGCTGATGGCATATAATCTCTGTGCAGTGAGGTTACAATAATTACAAAACGCTCAAACCACATCCCTATATTTACGACAATAGAGATAAAGAAAGAAAACATGATACTTCGCCTTAATTTTGGAAACCACATAAATTGAGGGGAAACTACGTTACAAGTCATCATTAACATATAGGCCCACCAATAGGGACCAGTTGCCCTATTAAGGAAAGCATATTGTTCGTATTCCACACCTGAGTACCAGGCCATAAATAACTCGGTAATATAGGCAACACCTACAATAGAACCTGTAATCATGATGACTATATTCATCAATTCTATGTGTTGAATGGTAATATAGTTTTCTAGATTAGAAACTTTTCTCATAATAATAAGAAGAGTATTAACCATTGCAAAACCAGAAAACACAGCCCCAGCAACAAAGTAAGGTGGAAATATAGTGGTGTGCCAACCCGGTATGACCGACGTAGCAAAGTCAAAAGATACAATAGTGTGAACCGAAAGAACCAATGGTGTTGCTAAACCTGCAAGAACCAAAGACACTTCTTCGAATCTCTGCCAGTCTTTTGCTCTTCCACTCCATCCAAAAGATAATATGCCATAAATACGTTTCTGAAAAGGCTTTACAGCTCGATCTCTTATCATAGCAAAATCCGGTAATAGACCTGTCCACCAGAAAACTAAGGATACAGAAAGATAGGTTGAAATAGCAAATACATCCCAAAGAAGAGGAGAGTTAAAGTTAACCCACAAGGATCCAAACTGATTAGGAATAGGAAGAACCCAATACGCTAACCATGGGCGACCCATGTGAATAATTGGAAAAAGACCCGCTTGAATAACGGAGAAAATGGTCATGGCCTCAGCAGATCTGTTAATGGCCATTCTCCATTTTTGTCTGAAGAGTAAAAGAACTGCAGAAATTAATGTTCCAGCATGGCCAATACCTACCCACCAAACAAAATTGGTAATATCCCAGGCCCAACCAATGGTTTTGTTAAGACCCCAAGTACCAATTCCTTCAGATACCGTGTAAACTATACAACCTAAACCCCATAAAAAGGCAATGAGTGCTATGGAGAAAACCACCCACCATGATTTGTTTGCCTTTCCCTCTACAGGTCTTACCACATCAAGTGTGACGTCGTGGTAAGATTTATCCCCTGTAACTAAGGGTTTTCTAATAGGTGATTCGTAATGAGACATAATTTATTATAAATTTATTCCTAGTTAGTTGATTATGCTTCTGTTGTATTTCTGACTTTGGTATGATACATCACATTAGGCTTAGTTCCTAAGTACTCTAAAAGATGATACATTCTATCGTCTTGTGTTTTCTTATAAACTACACTTTCTTTATCATTAATATCTCCAAAAGACATAGCTCCACTATCGCAGGCTGCAGAACATGCAGTATGAAATTCTCCATCTTCAATAACTCTCCCTTCACGTTTAGCATCTAGGATAGTTTTCTGAGTTTTTTGAATACACATAGAACATTTTTCCATCACACCACGTGACCTAACAGTCACATCAGGGTTTAAGACCATACGTCCAAGATCATTATTCATGTGGTAATCGAACTCATCATTTTGATTGTATAAGAACCAGTTGAAACGTCTCACTTTATAAGGACAGTTATTGGCACAGTATCTAGTTCCAACACATCTATTGTAAGTCATGTGGTTTTGACCTTGGCGACCGTGTGCCGAAGCTGCAACAGGACAAACCGTTTCACAGGGAGCATGATTACAATGCTGACACATTACAGGCTGAAAAATCACTTGCACATCTTCTTCTGAGGCAACTTCTAATTCTCCATAAGTATTTATAGCACTAGTTAATCCAGATATATCATTTTTCTTATCGTAATCCTCCAGAATTGTTTCTTCTGAAGAATAGTAGCGGTCAATTCTCAACCAGTGCATATCTCTACTCTTACGTATTTCAGATTTACCAACCACAGGAACATTGTTTTCACTGTGACAAGCTATAACACAAGCTCCACAGCCTGTACAAGAGTTTAAATCTATTGAAAGATTAAAGTGATGCCCAACAGAACGATCAAATTCATCCCAAAGATCGACATCAGGACTAGTAACCTCAACCTCTTTGTGATTCAAAGAAACCTTTGGAACGGCATTCCAATGTTCTCTGTCTTTGGTATTAAAAATTTCTAAGGTCGTTTCTTTTACAATATCTCGCCTACCCATCATCGTATGGTGAAGCTGAACACAAGCAAACTCATGAATACCATCCACCGCTTCGACCGTGACATTTTGATTGACATCAAAGTCATTGTAAAGTGGGAAAGCATTTACACCTACCTGCATTTCTTCTTGGATAGACTCTGTTTTTCCGTAACCTAATGCAATACCAATAGATCCAGGTGCTTGCCCTGGTTGGATAATAACAGGTAATTTTGATATTTTCTTATCCCCTAATGAAACAGTAAGGTAATTACCGTTTAGAGCTCCATTGGCAACATTTGTATTCGTGAGACCTAAGGCTTCAGCATCTACTTTTGACATGGTCACGTAATTGTCCCATGAAGTTCTAGTGATGGGATCTGGCATTTCCTGCAACCAAGGGTTATTGGCTTGACGGCCATCTCCGAGTGAAGTTTTAGTATACAAAGTCAATTCAAATCCTTCAGCATTGTTTTTTGAAACAAGCTTTCTAGCACCTGAAGAAAAATCGACCGTAAATGTTTCTTTAGTTTTAGGAAGCTCCATGTCTATGGAGAAACTGCCATCATGTAAAGATTTATTCCAAGAAAGTCCATCAAAAGTAGACTTGAAATTAGTTTTTACATACTCATAATACTTGCTTGAATTGCCTGTCAATTTCAATAAGCAATCTTCAAATTGTTTAGTATTGAAAAGCGGCTGAATTGTAGGTTGTATTAAACTGAAATCTTTTTTTGTAAATCTCACATCTCCCCAAGACTCTAAGAAATGGGGGGTTGCAGCAATATATTTACAACGAGAAGCCGTTTCGTCTTTCTTCATAGAAAAACCAACTGTTGTGTTGATTTTTCCCAAAGCAGCAACAAATTCATCTGCATTAGGAAGAGAGTAAACTGGGTTAACTCCAGCAATCATCAAAGCACCTACATTACCTGCATTTGCTTCTGAAATTAGGGTTTTAATTTTAGAGTTTTGTCCTTGACGAATAAGTCTTGGGTTTTCTAAATTTAAAACTTCACTACTCAAGGATTCGTTAATCTCTAGAGCCATGGCTTGAGCTTCTAAAGATTCTAATCCCGTTACAAAAATAGACTTGGAAGATTTTGATTTAAGTTGAGTTATCGCGTTATCAACGTGGTTTTGCAGCGCATCACTAAAGTTTGTTGAAGCAACTCTACCAACGATTTGATTATATACCTCTACGACAATTTTCTTCTGTAAAGAGGGTTTAACAGGCACACGCTTATCAGCGTTGGCTCCGGTAAGAGACATGTTTGCTTCAAATTGAATGTGGCGGGACATTATACCGTCTTTAGGGACTCTACTTTTACTATAACCTGGACTAAAACCACCACCTTGCCAGTCTCCTAAGAAATCCGCACCAACAGAAACAATCATTTCAGATTTAGAAAAATCATAATTAGGCAAAGCTCTATAACCGTATTTAGCTTGAAAAGCATCTAAAGCAGCCTCATCAGAAACGGTATCATAAACAATATGAACGACGTTAGGATATTGTTCTTGAAACTCTTTTATGAGCTTGTCTGTTGAAGGAGAGGCAAAAGTTTGCGTTAATAGATAAGTTTTCTTTTCAGCATTAGATTTCAGATCTGCTTCCAAAGATGAAAAGAATTCCGTCCATGTTACATCTCTATTTTCAATCTGAGGATTCTGTATACGTTGGATATCATACAGGTCTAAAACGGAGGCATGAACCCTAGCTCTTCCTGCAGAAAGTCCGTTGGATACAGTATTATTATCAATTTTTATTGGCCGGCCTTCTCTAGTCTTAACAAGAACACTTGCGAAATCAAATCCATCTGCAATGGTTGTAGCATAAAAGTCTGCAACACCAGGGATTATGCGTTCTGGCTGAACAACATAAGGGATAGATTTAACTACAGGACCTTCACAAGCAGCTAAAGAAGCCGCTGCAGTACTAAATCCTACATACTTCAAAAAGTCTCTTCTGGAAGTCTGTGTACCCTCAATATTTTCTTCATCACCCAAAAACTCATCTGAAGGGATATGGTCTGTGAATTCATTTTGTTCAAGCGACTCTACTAATGGACTATTATCCTCTAGCTGTTCGGCACTTTTCCAATATTTCTTTTCTGATGACATATCAAATTCTAATTTTCTATATTATTAATTAATAATGACACTTTCCACATTCCAAACCGCCCATTTCTGCGACAGTTAATTCTTCTACATCATACTTTTTGGAAAGCTCTTCATGTATTTTTTCATAGTACGCATTGCCTTCAACTTTAATGTTGCTTTCTCTGTGACAATTGATACACCAGCCCATAGTTAAAGGAGCATATTGTTTTTGGATCTCGTATGTTTCAACAGGACCATGACAGGTTTGACATTCAATTCCACCAACGGTTACGTGCTGGGAGTGATTAAAGTAAACGAAATCTGGTAAGTTGTGAATACGGACCCACTTGACGGGCTTAGTCTTTCCAGTATAAGACTGTGTAGAGGTATCCCAGCCAGTAGCTTCATATAATTTTTGAATCTCATTATCATAAAATTCTTTTGAATATTCTTCAGTAGCAGTTTCTGGTGCTACTTCAGCTATCTGCTTATGACAATTCATACACACATTTAATGAAGGTATTCCCGAGTGCTTTGAAACTCTAGCGGAAGAGTGACAATACTTACACTCAATTTGATTTTCCCCAGCATGTATTCTATGAGAATAATGTATAGGTTGTATGGGTTCATAACCTTGGTCAACGCCAACTTGCATTAAAAAACTATAACCACCCCAAGCTACTGCTAGAAGCAAGAAAACAATAGACACTAAAACCAAAAACTGATTTTCAGCAAAAGCAACCCAAATAGGCTTACCTTTTGGTTTGTCTGCTTTTATAGGTATTCCATTAGCTACAGCAAAACGGTTTAGAGTTTTATTGACTAGAATAAGTATCACAGATAATATCAAAAGAACTACTGATAAAAGCCCCAACACAATTTCTGTAGAAATCCCAGAACCTCCCTGTCCTTCTGCTCCAGCTGCAACTTGTGCCACTGCAACTACAGGCTCTGGCTTAGGCTCTTCTACATAAGCTAAAATGTTATCTATATCTTGATTGTTCAATTGTGGGAAAGCGTTCATAGCCACTTTATTCCACTCCTCATATAATTGTACTGCTTGAGAATCTCCAGATTTTATTAATTCTTGACTGTTTACAATCCATTTGTACAACCAATCCATATCTCTGCGCTCAGTAACACCATGCAAAGAGGGTCCTACTGCATTTTTATAACGTTTGTGACATGCTCCGCAAAGAGAATTAAACAATTCTTTTCCTTTTACAGGGTCTGCACTAGGAATAATTTCTTCAGTGCTTGCTTCATCAGCATTAGATTCGGCCTCTACTTCATCCTGACCAAATGTTACGAGCGTGAAAAGCAAAAGAAACACCAAGAAGAGATGTTTCAAATTTAATGGGCGTTCCATCGTCTTTTTCATATAATATTTATTAACCTATTTTAATGTGATGCCCATAAACACTAAGGATTGAGCATAAAAAATACCGTCTACAAAAGTAACACTAAATGAGCGTTTCTGGAATACCTAGATATGTTAAATGGCAATTTATAATCTTTCTAAATAAAATATAAAAGCACTTGCTTTCCTATAAAGTGTACATTTGTTTTAAATTATATTTCATGACTAAATATTCATTTGTAAGTGTTTTTTTAATTATTTCATTTTTGACCTTCAATCACTTAGAGGCACAAAATAAGTTAAACTCCTCTGAGTTAATAACGGTTTCAGACCTGTTAAACAAAAAGCATTCCTTAGAATCTAACAATGAATTAAAAAATACATATAAGCTTCAGATATTTTCAGGTTCTCTTGAAAAAGCTAAAGAGACTCAAAATGAATTTGAATATTTAGAATTAAATATCGAATCTAGGATATTATACCAAACCCCTAATTATAAAGTTTGGATTGGTAACTATAGAAATAGAATTCAAGCAGATAGAGCTTTTGAAAAAGTTAAATATAAGTATCCGAATACTCTTATCATAAGACCTGGAAAATAAAACTTGCTAAACCTTAGCTCAATTATTTTTGTCACTATTTATAATTGAAAAGTAAGGAAAACATATAATTCCGACTTAAGAACTATAAGATTTATTTTGATAACAAAAACAGCCATATTAATTTTTGCAAACTCTGCGCGTATTGATGCAGAGCGGAAATGTATTAAAAATGGAAAGGAATTTTTTGATTTTCAACATAGAAACTTACTAAAGCTTGTAAAAGAAAGTAAACTTCCTCACTTCTGGATAGATGAAAATCGGCAGGTTGGCGATGATTTTGAAAATCGCTACTTAAACGCGATTCAACACATTTTTGATAAAGGGTATCAACAAGTCATTTCCATAGGAAACGATACTCCCGGTTTGAAAGTGAAACACATCCTCGAAGCTTCAGAACTTCTCGAACATAACAGCATGTGCTTTGGTCCTTCTAGAGATGGAGGCTTTTACCTTTGGGGAATAAAGAAAGACTCTTTTGAAAAAAACTCTTTTTTGAATTTTAAATGGAATACCAAAGATCTACTTCCTGAAATACTTAGCGAATTAACTTACAATTCTGTCCAATTCGACTGTATCGAAACCCTGATTGATCTAGATTGTAATGAAGATGCTTTTCTTTTACTTAGAAATAAATCTATTGATTTTCAACTGAAATGCATCTTGCTTAAAATAGTAAGGAAATCGAAAAATCCCTCTACCCTTTTTCAATTTATTGCAAAGACTCAACTCAAAAGTCTTTACTACAACAAAGGCTCCCCTCTATCTACCTAACATCCAGCAAGCAACCCTTATTTAAACTCTATAATTACACTTATGAAATATACAACATTTGTATTTTTTTGGGCATGTCTATTTGCAAATGCACAAGAAAACATAAAAGTTAGTTTACTGGATTTAGAAACCAATCTTCCAGTGGAAAATGCAACACTAATTCTAAAAAATTTAGAGCAAGGCATCGATAAACCACTAACTACAAATTTAAATGGCGCAGTAACTTTTAGATCTGTTCCGACCGTCAACGGCTATCAAATTTTATTTGAAGGGAATGAGGCTTTTGAAGCTTCTGAAAGTCAACTCTTCAATCTGCGTTCTAACGAAAGTCCAGCAATTAAACTGTATGCTTATAAAAAATCTAGTAAGGCAGAGAACCTAGAAGAAGTCATCGTCACTAGTAATACCAAACTAAAAATCAATCGTCGTAATGCAGAGGTGTCCTTTGAAATTAACGCCAAAGATATTGAGCAAACTCCGGTAGAAGGTAGAGATATTACAAGGATATTGTTCCGCTTACCCAATGTGACACAAGCAACTGGATTTTTCCCTGAAGCTCCAACGGTGAGCATCAATGGTGCCAACCCTTTATTTACAAATTACACCATTGATGGAATGGATAATAACGAGCGGTTTCTTGGTGGAATGCGTTTCAATATTCCCGCTGGTGCTGTAAAAGATATCACAGTACTTACCAGCAACTATTCTGCTGAGTACGGACTAACGAGCAATGGCGTTATTGATGTCACAACCAAATCGGGAACCAATACGCTTAAAGGAGAAACTTATTTTATCACTCGCCCTGGCCCGAGTGTGGATGCTTCTAGCCAATTTGCTCAACGCGATTTATCTGGAAATCAAGTAAAGGATGGTTTTGCTCGTTACCAAACGGGCCTTGCTATTGGTGGGCCAATTACTAAGGACAAAACCTTTTTCTTTTTTAACTACGAACATACAACTGATATAAAAGACAATTTATTGAATGTCCCAGACCTTGGCGTGAGTGAGACTGTTCGCGGCAATAATGCATTTAATTATTTCACCCTAAAAATCGATCACCTTTGGTCCGATCAGTTTAGAAGTTCGCTTAGGGCAAATGTGGGTAGAATTGAGATTGAAAACCAAGGAGGTGGCCTTGATGGTGGCGTGATCTTTCCCTCTGCAGGAACCGCTCAAGAAAGAAACAGTATCAATCTTGCATTCAAAAACAATTATCAAATTGGAAGTCTCGATGGAGAAACCAACATCCAGTACAGTCGCTTTAGGTGGAATTACTCCAATCCTGTAAATGTTGGACCTCAAGTTACTCTTCGCAATCCTCAACAATTCACCATCGGAGTTTTAGGGAGTTCTGGGTTTGTTTTTGATGAAATTGAAAACACTCTACAGCTGCAGCAAAAATTTAAATATTACTTAAATAACCATACTATTAAAGCTGGTCTTCAATATATTTCTGGAGATCATGAATTGTTTGGAGGCGGTAATCCCGATGGAAATTATTTAGTAGATCTTACTCAAAATCAGATTGATACTATTCGTAATAGCGATCTTGGCGGTGGTTTAAACATCAATGACCTTCCTTCTAATGTAAATGTGGTCAATTATGGTGTGGAACTACGCCCTAATTCATTTGGAACCACACAAAATATTTATAGCTTTTATCTCGAAGACCAATGGCTGGTTAATCCTAAATTGAATTTAGTATACGGATTACGTTATGACTATGATGATTTATCAAAAGGCGGCAGTACATCTGGTGACACAGATAACCTTGCCCCGAGAATTAATTTCAATTATGAAATTGGGGAAAATTCGGTAATTAGAGGAGGGTATGGTATGGCTTACGATAAAATCTCTTATGCGATTCATAGTGATGCTTTACAGCAGAATACGACTTCTGCAGATTATCAATTGCAAATACAAGAACTGATTAATCAAGGTATGTTACCACAAAACACGGATATAAATCGTGTGACTTTTGATGGAAATCTTACAGCCAATCTAAGTGATGTAGACTATTTGCAAGGACCTAGTCCAAGTGATCTGCAAGACCAGCGAGAGTCTGTTTTTTCTAATGAGCGTAGAATCTTAAATCCAAATGGATATGATAATCCATTCAGCCATCAATTTTCTTTAGGGTACCAAACCCAGCTAGAAGATGATAAATTATTTTTTATCGATGTATTTCATAACCGAGGCCACAATCTTTTCCGATTGCGTAATTTAAATGCTGCAGAGGAGTTTCCAATAGATTCAGGCTTCCTACCAAACGATGTTCGCTCACTGGAAGAAGCTGATGCATCTCGACCTATTCCTATCATCAATGGCCAAGGTATCATAGATGGTCAGACTGTTTCTGGTGTCGCTAGAAATGTGGTCATGACAGAATCTAAAGGCCGTTCAGAATACTGGGCAGCTAGTTTTAATCTTCAAAAAACAAGAGGGAACGATAATTACGATTACCGACTTAATTATACCTTATCCAGACTAGAAAACAACACAGAGGACATCAACTTTAGAGCGCAAGATGCCAATAATTATGGAAATGAATGGGGGCCTTCCATCAACGATAGAACCCATAATATAAATGGTATTTTCAATTATTATCCATTCGAAAATTCTGTATTGACTTTGGCAGGACTTCTTCAAAGCGGCCAACCTATAAATAGAATTCCAGATGCAACAATTTTTGGAACTACAGATTTAAATGGTGATGGTTCTGCTTTTGGAGATGCTTATGTAGGTAACAGTGACCGTTCACCCGGTGAATCTAGGAACAACGACCGTTTACCTTGGTCTTTCAATTTTGATATTGGCATACAACATCAATTTTTAGTTGGTGAGACGCATCGCTTAGAAGTAAGAGCTGATATTTTTAATGTGTTCAACATTGAAAATCTTAGTGGTTACAGTAACAATGCAACGCAAAGTAACCAAATACAAGCGGGACCAGCATCCTCTGGAAGATTCGCACAAAGAAATGCAGGACCACCTAGACAATTTCAATTTGGGGTTAGGTATCTGTTTTAAACAAAAATTATAAAAGACTAATTGTAAAATAATGAAGAATCTACTCATGCTATTTGCTTTTAGCCTGTTGTTCATCTCATGCCAAACCTCTTCGGAAAGAAAACCGCTTATTCTGGATGACTACACATGGGAAGATATTCAAGCAGGAGGACAAGCTCAGGAAGTGACAATGATGATGTGGAAAGGCGATCCAAAAATCAATGTCTACATGCAGGACTATATAAAACCTAAATTGCTCAAAAAGCACAATATCAATTTGACTATTGTAGATGGGCAGGGTAATTATATTGTACAAATGCTAATGGCAGAACTACAAGCAGATGCAAGCACTAGTGAAATTGATCTGATGTGGATTAATGGAGAAACCTTTTATCAACTTCGCCAGATCGATGCCTTGTTTGGACCTTGGACGAGTAAGCTTCCCAATGCTGATAAAATCAACTTTGAAAATCCTTTTATTGGTAAAGATTTCCAGCAAACTATTGATGGTTACGAAATGCCTTGGGGGAATGTACAAATGACGCTTATCTATAATCAAGATAAAATTCAACAGCCGCCACAAACTAGATCAGAACTCTTAAGCTTTGTGAAAAAGTATCCTGGGAAATTTACATGGGATAATCACTTTACTGGGCTAACGTTTATGAAGGCATTATTGATGGATATTGCTGGAGGGGCCGACGTATTAAAAGGCGAATTCAATGAAAACTTATATGCGAAATACAGTGACGAATTATGGGTATACCTCAACCGATTAAAACCCTATTTATGGCGTCAAGGAGAAGTCTTTCCTGAAAATGTTGCCCAGATGCATCAATTGTTTGCCAATGGCGAATTGTTATTTACCATGAGCAATAATGATGCTGAAGTAGATAATAAAGTAGAAGAAGGTTTATTTCAGAAAAGCTCAAGAGCCTATGTCCCTGAATTTGGAACCATTCAAAATTCTCATTACTTAGGAATCAGCAAGCTTTCACAGAAAAAGCTTACCACTATGGTAGTGGTTAATGAATTAATTTCAGAAGAAAATCAGCTTGAGAAAATGAAACCAAGTGTGTGGGGGGATGGAACCGTTTTACAAGTCTCAAAACTGGATTCTGTTTTTCAAAAGAAATTTAATTCTATTGCTCAACGCCATTATGCTCCACCAAGAAAGGATATTCAACAGAAAGCTTTACCAGAATTAGCACCAGAATATATGATCCGCTTAGCAGAAGACTTCAAGAAAAACCTTATTGACTAGAAAACTATGTTCAGCATTAAACAAATAACACCTTGGAAAACAGCCTTATTCATCTTGATGCTGCTTCCTATGTTATTGGGTTTAGGGTATGGTTTACTGTATAGCTTTGGGGTAATTGGCTTACTCAATACTGGTTTTACGACAGAGCATTGGAGCGATGTTCTTTTAAATTTTAGCTTTTGGAAAAGCCTTTTATTCAGCTTTGGTATTGGGCTTATAAGTGTAGGTATAAGCCTAGTAATAGCACTTTGGATGGTCGTCAACTGGCATCACGATCTTAGGAAAGGAAAATTAAGCACTTTAATTTATTTGCCATTGGCCTTCCCTGCGACGGTAGTTGGCTTTTTCATTTTTCAAAGTTTTTCTAAAGCAGGATTCTGGTCTAGATTCCTCTACCAGATAGGTATCATTTCAAAAATTGAAGATTTCCCAAGTTTAGTCAATGATGCGTATGGAATAGGGATTATTCTTGCTTCCAGCTTTATCATCACCCCCTTTTTAAGCCTAATTTTAAAAGGGATTTTTGAAAATGAACATGTGACTAAATTTCAACAAATCGCAAAAAGTTTGGGAGCGAGTCAACGTCAGGTTTTAATAAAAGTAACCCTACCTATCTTACTTCAAAAGGCAAAGACGAGTCTGCTTTTATTTTTAATTTTCGTAATCGGTAGTTATGAGATTCCATTGTTGTTGGGACGCCAAAACCCTAAAATGATAACCGTAGCTATTGTAGATAAAGCCCAACGCTTCAATCTAAACGATATTCCAGAAGCTTATGCTATGGCCATTCTCTATGTCTTGTTCTTGCTCTTTCTCTTCTTTGGATTTCAAAGATTAGCAAAGCTAAAAACGAAAGCTTATGCGTAAACATATCGGTCAGAGCATAGTGGGCTTTATCATTTTATTTCCCATTGTATTCCTTTTAATTTTATCGTTTGGCAAACAATGGTTCTATCCGCATATCCTGCCCAATATATGGCAAACGTCGCAATGGGAATCTCTTTTTAGCCCGAGTTTTCAACTTACAAAAAGTTTAGGATTGTCATTGCTTTTGTCAATTTCAGTAGGTTTAGTTTCGACAGTGACTGCCTTTTACTTTTCCAAAAAAATAGCCTATTCTTATAACAAAACGACTTGGCTGTCTTTAGCTTATGTGCCTTATCTGCTCTCTCCCATTATTTTTGCAGTGCTTATCCATTTTTACTTTTTAAAGACAGGACTCTCAGGCTCACTTTTAGGGGTTATTATCGCCCAATTTTTGATCTGTTTCCCCTTTGGGATTATTATTTGTTCGACCTTTTGGACTTCCCAAATTCAGTCTTTAGAAAATTTGAGTTTCACTTTAGGGGGATCGACTACTCAGACTTTAAAACGTGTCCTCTTGCCTTTAGCTAAATCGACACTTCTACTCTGCTTTTTTCAATGCTTTTTAATCTCTTGGTTCGAATATGGCCTTACGCATTTCATAGGAGCAGGAAAAGTAAAAACACTTACCGTGAGCGTTTTTGCTTATGTAAATGAAGCAAATCCCTTCTTGGCAGCCTTAGCTGGGTTTTTATTGATTTTACCTTCTATTTTACTTTTGTTAGTGAACAAAAGACTTATTTTCAAAACTTCTAAAAAGCTTGCTGATTATGAGTGAATTCTTGAACATAGACGATTTATCAAAAACATTCGAAGGTCAACCGATTTTGAATGGCATTCATTTGAGTTTAGAATCCAATACTGTCTTGAGTATTCTCGGTAAATCTGGAAGTGGAAAAACCACCCTATTAAAAATAATTGCCGGCCTAGAAGTTGCAGACCAAGGACGAATTTCCCTAGAAGGAAAACCGGTAATGACAATGAAACCTCAAAAGAGAAATATCGTATATCTATATCAAGAAGCCTTACTGTTTCCACATTTAACTATTTTTGAAAACATTGCCTTTGGTTTACGGCTTCAGAAAAAGGATCAAGCTGAAATTGAAGAAAGGGTCATACAAATGTTAGGAACAATTGGATTAGACCATATGAAATACAAATCCCCAAACCAGTTATCTGGGGGTGAAAAACAAAGAGTAGCTTTTGGAAGAGCCATAATTGTGGAGCCTAAATTATTGCTTTTGGACGAACCTTTTGGAGCTTTGGATGTAGAAACAAGACACAGTATGCAACAGCTCTTTAAAGACTTGGCAAAACAACTGTCTATTTCTGCCTTGTTTGTGACTCACGATTTGAAGGAGGCTATTATAATGGGAGATGACATTGGCAAAATTGAAAATGGAAATTATAAAGCTTACACCTCTAAAAAAGAGTTTTATGAGGATGCTAAATCTGGAGTAACAGATGAAATTGATTTTTGGAGCAATCTACAACGTGGTGAGTTTTCCAAATTATAAAATAGAAGCTATGGAAAAGAAAAAAGTATGGATAGATACCGATCTTTCAGTAGGAATGAAAAACTATGAAGGCGAAGGCTATAGTGATGTTGATGATGGCTATGCTATTTTGCAACTTTTTAAAGCCGAAAACATAGAGATCACCGGTTTAAGCGCTGTTTTTGGCAATACTAAAATTCAAGATGCCTACAGGCTTTCTCAAAATATGGTTGATGAATTTGCACCTTATACCATTCCTGTTTTTAAGGGGGCAGAAGCTAAACTAAATCTTGATAACGCGGAGACCAATGAAGCCGTAGAAGCGCTTTCTGAAGGCTTAAAAAAAACCCCTTTGCATATACTCGCTATAGGACCGGCAACAAATATCAGTACACTACTCTTGCTATATCCAGAATTAAAATCACGCATAAAAGAAGTAGTGCTTGTCGCTGGGAGACGGAAGCCAACCTCTTATTTTAAAATTGGAAAAACTGAGATGGGACATGCGCCTGATCTTAATTTTGATCTGGATAACGATGCCTTTAGAGTCTTATTTGAAAGCGGAGTGAAGGTCGTTCTCTGTCCATTTGAAATCTCAAATAAAGTATGGATCACTGAAAAGGATTTAAACCATTTAAAAAATAGTGATCCAGCAAGTGAATGGCTTTCCAAAGCCTCCAAGCCTTGGTTGCAACAATGGTTAGATAGTGGTGAAAAGGGTTTTAACCCATTTGATGTGTTGGCAAGTCATTACCTGATGGAACCCGACGATATAATAAAAGAAGAGCTAAAAGCACATCTGGAAATTCACCCGAATGACATGTTACTAAACACGCCTAAACGCCATTTTAAACACTATCTTATTTGTGATCAAAGTGAAGGTTTTTCGGTGACCTATTGCCATGATGTCATTGAGAATTATCATCAAAAATTGATGGAAAGCCTTTTAAAATAAACTGAAAAAGAAAGAATTTGAAAATAATAGAGCAGCTAACAGCAGACAAAACTTACCTTGAAAGATACCTTAAAGGTCAGGGTTGGTTACCGCTGAATGAAAAGATAACAGCAATAGAAATACCGGGGGCAGGAAATATGAATTTCATAATTCGAGTAAAAACTCAAGAGCGTAGTCTTATCATAAAACAAAGCCGAGAGTTTGTAGAGAAGTACCCCCAAATAGAGGCTCCTGCTGAACGTGCCCTTCGAGAGGCCGAATTTTATCAACTTATTTCTGAAGAAGAAAGTATAAAAAAGAAGATGCCAAGACTGATTGGTGTCGATAAAAAAAACCATGTCTTAAATCTTGAAGATTTAGGACATGGGGCTGATTATACATTTTTATATCAAAAGAATATGCAGTTGGACGTCGCTGAACTTGAGGAAATAATAACTTTTGCAGCAAGGCTTCACCAAACCATCAACACCGATACAAGTGAAGCTTTGCTCCCTAACAGAGAGATGCGCAAACTCAATCATGAACATATATTTATTTATCCATACCTCAGTGACAATGGACTAGATCTAGAGGACATCCTCCCCGGTTTACAGGAAGTTGGACTCCCTTTTAAAGAGGATGTATTTTTAAAACAGGCTGTAAAAAAATTAGGCGATCGGTATTTAGAAGATGGAAAAACTTTACTTCATGGAGATTATTTCCCTGGGAGTTGGTTAAAGACTGAAGATGGTATTAAAATTATAGATCCAGAATTCTGCTTTTTTGGAGATGTTGAATTTGAAATAGGAGTCACACTCGCTCATCTAAAGATGGCGAATCAACCTAATGCTTTGGTTGAAAAAGCACTTAAAATTTATAAGGATTTATCACCTATCGATGATCAACTTTGCAAGAAATTCATGGCAATAGAAATCTTAAGACGCATTCTTGGATTAGCACAATTACCATTGAATCTTGATCTTGAAGAGAGAAAGGCTTTATTGAATGAAGCACGGGCGATTCTGGTAACAAAGGGATGAATTCACTTCAAACAAATCAATTTATAACCAGCAACAAAAAAATTATAAAAATCAACTCATGGGGTAATACTCATGTAAAACACAGCAAGAGGGATATCTTATAAGAACTGATTTAAAGATTTAGACAAAAAAACAAAGAGGTGAATTACAAAGTTTTTATTTTATGTAGCGTATTGGGAGGGGTTCCATTTTTTGGGATTTCTCAAAATTCTATAAGGGAAGCTATAGACAAGTATAATTCTAACACAGTTGAGTATATATCTGTGGAGGAATTAGCCGCCTTAATAGAGGGGAATAAAGAAGTGAAACTCTTAGATGCCAGAGAAGCTCCAGAATATGAAATAAGCCATCTACAGGATGCGATTTTTGTAGGCTACGGCAATTTTGAAATGACCTCTATTCAAGATAAAATTCAGCCCCAAGACACCCTTGTGGTATACTGCTCTATAGGCGTCCGGTCCGAACAAATTGGTGAAAAGTTAAAAAAAGAAGGTTACGTAAATGTCTATAACCTTTACGGGGGGATGTTCGAATGGTTCAATAAGGGTTATAAGATCTATGACCGCAGAAATGATAGCACTCAGAAAATTCATGCCTACGATAGGTTTTGGGGTAAGTTTCTAGAACATGGACAAAAGGTATATTAATGGATAAATTAGTCATCGTTTTTGCGAAGAATCCAGAACTCGGCAAATGTAAAACTCGCCTAGCTGTGAGTATTGGCGATAAGAATACTTTAGCTGTTTACAAAGCATTAATTCAATATACCGCTAAAATCCTAAGCAAGCTTAAAGAAGATTGTGTTGTCTTTTATTCAGAAGACATTCAAACTGATGATTTATGGGACGACGCGAATTTTCAAAAGCAAGTTCAGTCTCAAGGCCACTTGGGTAAAAAGATGCAAGCTGCCTTTGAGTGGGGATTTCATAAAGGCTATAAACAAGTGTGCATTGTAGGAAGCGATTTATTTGAACTTGAGGTTTCCGATATTCATGATGCTTTTCAAGCTTTAGAAACCCATGATTTAGTCTTTGGTCCAGCTGAAGACGGCGGGTATTATTTAATGGGCATGTCTGCTTTTCACCCTGATGCTTTTAAGGATAAAGCATGGAGCACAGAACTTGTTTTAAAAGAAACCTTACAAGATCTAAAGGGCAAATCTTTTCACCTTCTCAAAGAAAAAAACGACATTGATACGGTTGATGATTTAAAAAAATATAAAAAATTTCATCACTTCATTCCCAATAAGTTTTTGAATTAAAAAAATACAATAATGAAAGATAGATTAGAGAAAACAGTAAATTACCTTAAGGACAAAGGCTTCGAATCTCCACAAGTAGGAATCATCTTAGGCACAGGCTTAGGTAAACTTGTTGAACACATAGATATAGAAATCGAAATCAGTTATAACCATATCCCGCATTTTCCTACTGCTACAGTAGAATTTCACCAAGGTAAATTCATTTACGGGACGCTAAGCGGGAAAAAAGTAGTCGTGATGCAAGGCCGCTTTCATTTTTATGAGGGCTACTCTTTACAGGATATCACGTATCCCGTCCGCATCATGAAAGAATTAGGAATCGAAAAACTATTGGTTTCCAATGCTGCTGGC
Source organism: Psychroflexus sp. MES1-P1E (assembly GCF_002836055.1). Lineage (GTDB taxonomy): Bacteria > Bacteroidota > Bacteroidia > Flavobacteriales > Flavobacteriaceae > Psychroflexus. The sequence goes on along the minus strand of NZ_PJBS01000349.1, from coordinate 4,954 downwards.
GCGATCAACAAAACCTTAAAGAAGGGAGAGTTGATGCTGATCGATGACCATATTAACCTTCAAGGAGGATCTCCATTAGCCTTTAAAGGTGTTTCTAAGCTAGGTGAACGCTTCGTAGACATGTCAGCTCCTTATGATAAAGATATGAATACAAGCTTTCTAAAAGCAGCTAAAACTTTAGGGATCACCTTATATGAAGGCGTATATGCTTCTGTAGTAGGACCTCAGCTAGAAACCCGAGCAGAATATAGGTACCTTGGTCTCATTGGAGCAGATGCCGTGGGCATGAGCACGGTCCCCGAAGTTATTGTGGCTAACCACTTAAAGCTTCCTGTTTCGGCTATTTCTGTCTTGACAGACGAGTGTGACCCCGATCATTTACACCCCTTCAACGTGGAAGAGATCATCGCTGTGGCCAATACAGCAGAGCCAAAACTGGTTAAGCTTTTTAAGAGTTTAATCGAAACCTTATAGTGAGTTTATAGACTTGTCAAAAGAAAAAAGACCTGTGAGGTTTTAAAAACCTCACAGGTCTTGAGTAAAATTAATTATTATTAAACTACAAAGGCGAATACAATTCTATTTCTCTCATAATTCCGTGAGGAGATATTTTAAACGACAAAGATTGATAACTGTACCTTAAAATAAATGACTTTTCACCTTCATTTATTTTAGTACAAAAATTAACGTTATTAAAATGCTCTTTTAAATCATCAACAGTGCCTCCAACTTGAACTCCATTAACTTTAAGCATTTCTCTTTTTTTTTATTTTAAAAGAGAACATACGCTTAAGACCATTTTAATCTCCTTGACTATCTATAACTCCAGTAAAATGAATATAGCTATTCCATAATAGTACCAAGGATAACCAAATTCTTCTGTGTCTTTTTCTCCACTTTAAGTAAGTTGACTATTATTATTTAAACGTGTGACTTCTATAAATTTTTCATGCGTATAATCTGTTCTATTGATATCCCATCCGTTTAGTTTAATAGTGATCTCAGATGCTTTATATGAGCATATATCCTGTCCTGTCAAATTATTTATTGAAAAAAATAAAAGGATAAGAAATGTAGATGTTTTAAGTATAATTTTCATTTTTAGGCAAAAATCAGGTAGTAAATATCACTGATGTTCATATTATCATCTAAGTCGATCACAATAGGACAACAACTTCCATTGTTTTTAATAAATAGGATAGACTTAGAGCCATCTCTCCTAGTGTTAAAACTAATATTATTACCCAGTACATCAATAGAGTCGCCAATTTCTAAATGGTGTCCCAAAATGGTCACTTCAGTGGTTTCTAATCTATCTATTTCAATAGGTTCACTTGGTCCTCCAAGATCAAAAGAAATCATCAACCCACTATTAAAATAAAATATCCGTTGCGGCTCTCCTATTTCACTTCCAAATTCGTCTATTGTAAATAAATCTTCCCCATTACTTCTAGCTCCTGTAAATAGTTGTTCCATTTGTTGAACATTTCCATCAGTAGCTTTGATGGCTTCAAAAGACACCCCTTGAAATTCTACGTTAGCATATTCAGCAGCAGTTAAACTATGGTAGCCTTCTTGAGCTTTACAGTTTATAATTGATATAAGTACAATCATTAGATACATTACTTTTTTCATAATTCTATATTTTATTAATTGCAATTATAAAAATTATTGTTTTCATTTCTTCGTTAATTTGAAGGGCTTAAATAAAATAATAACAGAGAAGGCTAGAAAAAACCCCCTCTGTTATTATAAAATTCAAAATAAACTCTATTTTGTTCTGGTCAATATCATCTCTGTGGGAACTGAAAAGCCTTGTATGTCATTATTAGGGTTATAGGATTCTCTTAATTTGAAATAGGCTTTATTTTTTTGTATCAATTTAAATTCAATTACTCCAAACTTTTCATAGGTATAATCCCAAAACCTAAATCTTAAAGTGCCTTTATCTAGGTTTTCCATGGTATCATTTTCAGCGCTTGTTAAAATGGAAGTATTGATGCTTTCAACATCACATTCTTTACCAAAGCAATATTGTGCTTTCAACCTATCAATATAAACGCCTTGAACAGGTGTCTTTTTTCTGAAAATTTTGAACTTGAAAACACTACCACTAGTAGTATGTTCCCAATAACCTAAATATTTATTTAACAAAGTAGCATCAGTTTTATAATAGGTTCCTTTTACCATGTCAATATTATTCATCCCCTTTTTTAAAGTTACTTCCTGTGCTGTTATATAACCTGTACTTAAGGATAGTGCTAGTATAAAAATTATAGTTTTCATATATATTTATTTTATTAATTACAATCTACATCTACTGTTTGTCTTCCTTGTGCTTTTATTTTTTGCCAGTCGCTATAATCAGAGTTGCCTTTTAATAAGCTTAATCCTGAATTTTCTAAAGCAATTGTCATTATGATTCCCGTCTCCTCGCAAAGTAGGGACTGGATCATCGGCTGGAGGATTATCTGGAAAATCAGATGAACCACAACCGTCACCCGGCTCGAGAACTTCTGGAACATCTGGATTAGAGCTTGGTGGGATTGGGATGATTACCTCATAAAGCTCTCAACAAATATTGCAATGTAAAAAACCACCTCAAATGAAAAGGCTGAGGTGGTTTTGGTTTATATATTAGTTTTGCTTGGTCATTATTACGGCCTCTTCTTCACTGGTGGGTAAGATATGTAGATCTCCCTCTGGACAACCGTAAGGTAAAATTTCTACAGAAGGATTACCCAGAGCTTAAACGAATTCTCATCTATCTTATCCATCTTGACCCATCCCATCTGGTTGCAATCTGCCTGCTCACCTTGATAGCCGGATTTATACAAGGTATAATCATAATCTACGAAATGCATACCTACTATATGTGATCTCAACATAGGATCTATATGTAACGTATTTATCAATACTTCCCCCGTATTTGTTGTAATCTTATATTTGGTAATTATAATATCAATATAAAGTTGTGTTTCTCCATTTACCTTCAGTGTAAAAAGCCTGGAATACGCATTTTGTAAAATACTGGTCACAGGATAGGCCGTGATTTCTGCATAGGTGTGGTTTGATAAGCTAAGTTAGCTCTAAATAGCCAACTTCTATTATTTTTTGATTGATGACACTGTATTTAATGTAAATGAAATGATTACATTTTTCACATGGAGCTATAATGTAAGCTTTTATCCCTTGCGGGTAATTTCCACCACTATTTTCAACCAAGTTTAAAGGACTTAAAACCGAAATGTTATCACCCACAGAAAAGTTCATACTATTTATACTAATAGTCATTGATGAGTCAGTAATTTCAAAACCGCCTAAAGTAGCATTCCCTCCATAAAGAGTTGAAAAACCTATTTCGAATCCCTGATTATAAAAATATGAATAAGATTCACCAGAAACCGTACTTATTTGCTTTTCGTCTGGAACACCAAATAAATTTACAATTTGGGATTCTTCTCCGTAGGTGTCTTTAATTTGACTTAGGCTATGCCCGTTTAGTTGAATTGACTCAAATTCAACCTCGCTCAAGACGTTAACATCTGGTTGAGCAAAGACAGTAGTTGTTATTAAAAGTATATATATATATTTCATTTTATGTTTTTTTAAGTTAATCACAATCATCAGTTACATTTCCGTTGTCATCAATTTCTGTTTCAAAATAAATTCTTGGATCTATTAAATTGAAATTATTATCAAAATTCCAGCTCGAACCACCATCATGAAGTCTGGTTTCTACGTGAACGTGAGAATCTGTATAACCACCGCTTATTGCACCTGCTAAATTTCCTGATTTACCTTGATAGCCTATAATCTGCCCAGCCGTCACATGATTTAATGGGTTTGTTGACGCTTCAATCCTATTATTTTCTTGTAAATGAAAATAGGTTGTAATTATAGGTTCGCCATTTGGTAATGTGCTTTGAAGCTGAACCATATATCCTGATTTGTAATGATAGGGTGTGTTATAAACAAGGCCATCAAACATAGCAAAAATAGGTGCGCCATAAGGGTTTTTTAAATCTATACCATTGTGTTGCTTGTTTCTGACACCATTACCATCAAACATAGCATAAACTGGTGCACCATATGGATTCAAAATATCTGTACCGCCATGGTCCTTACCTTGTTGACTGTTCTCACAAACTCCGCCAATCCTTGTACAACCATATCTTCCTCCTTCCAATCCAGATACTTTTTGTTCTGCAATTCTAGGATTTCTTATCGGGTCTCCAGCACAAGGCACTTCCACACACTCTCCACTACTATCTCTTGTATATCCTTCTGGACAGTAGCCTTCTACGCAAAACATGCCTAAACTATCTGGTACTTGTCCTAGAGGACATTCTAAAGTAAGAGGATCCTCATCCTCGTTTATTAGTTTATTAGTTTATTACAAAAAGAAAAAGAGTACTGCAAATTGTTAAAAATTAAAGGTAAAATAACCAAGACTGACTAAAATCATCATTAATTACAACAAAGCGCTTGGTTGAACCCATTCTTGGCCTATAAAATTCAGGTTTATAATTCCAAAATACATAAAAGAAATTTGAAGTTTTGTAAAAATAAATGGTTTCTTCATCTCTTAGTTTTTGGTCTATTTCATTGTATTTTTTATGTTCAGATATAAAAGATTTAAGTGCTTTACATTCTTTTAGATTTGAAACAACTTGAATTTGACTTTTATTTTCATTTAAAGTCCCAGATTTTTGACGGTATTTACTATCGTGTACCTCTAAAAATAACTCAATTTTCAATATTCCGTGAGGAAATTCTGGTGGACACTGATTTTGTAATTCTTGTCCATTGGTTGTTAGATAAATTAATGTTATTAAACTAAAAAGTAAAGCTTTCATAAGTTTTGTTGAAAATTAATACATGCTTTCTCCAAAAAAAATACAGATTGTACTTCGAAGATTGTATAATTTTATTCTTCCAAAATAATTTCCAA
>NZ_PJBS01000229.1 GCF_002836055.1 Psychroflexus sp. MES1-P1E | reverse complement strand
AAATTAATTGCTAGTGCAAGCCTACTTACGAAAGTCCTCGCGGACTTTCTTGGTCGGTAATTATTTACTAAATTAGTTGCTTGAAACACGCAACAAACCATATACAAACACGTTAGCCACAAGCACGAAAAAACAGAATGAAAAAAGCAATTATAGTCGGAGCTTCTTCAGGAATTGGAAATGAACTTGCAAAAATTCTTGTTGAGAATGGATATGAAGTTGGTATTACAGGAAGACGGAAACCTGAATTAGAAAAAATGCGAGAAAGCAGACCAGAAAGTTACGTAATAAGCTCATTTGACTGTACAACAGAAAACAATACTGAAAAGCTAACTGATTTAACCAATAAATTAGGAGGTCTAAACCTTTTGATTTTGAGTTCAGGAACAGGAGATTTAAACGAAAAATTGAATTATGAAATTGAGAATAAGACTAACTTACTAAATGTTAATGCTTTTACAGAAATAGTTGATTGGACATTTAATTATTTTGAAAAGGAAGGAAAAGGTCATTTAGCCGCAATAAGTTCCATTGCAGGAATTCGAGGAAGCAGAATGGCACCAGCTTATAATGCTTCGAAAGCTTACCAGATAAACTATTTAGAAGGTCTAAGGCAAAAAGCGACAAAAACGAAGAAACCAATTTATGTGACTGACATTAGACCTGGATTTGTAGATACAGATATGGCTAAAGGAGAAGGACAATTCTGGGTAGCCACAAAAGAAAAAGCAGCTCAACAAATTTTTAAAATTATAAAAAGGAAAAAGAGTGTTGGATATGTAACGAAAAGATGGCGACTTATTGCAGGAATTTTAAAAAGACTTCCAAGTGGAATTTATAGAAGAATGTAAAATAAAGCCAGTGGCTAACAATGTATAAAAAACATAGGGCGTTTGTGCTAAACCGAAAGGTCTGTAAATATTAACAAAGTCCGCTAAATATAAAATTTGGCGTTTATAGAAGAAAAGATAAAAGCAAAATATTTATATTTAGCTAAGTAAAAAACCGAAACGAAAGTGCTTTTCACCTGCCCTACGTTTCTTATACTGAACGTTATGCTCAATTAAACTGAAATGAAAAGGATATTACCGGATGATAATTCATTGGCTCACTTGAAAGATGAGTTTTTCAATGAAAAAATTGAATTAGTGGAGCTCTTAATGTATCCATTGGAAACAAGGAACCCCTGGCATTTTGAGAAAATTGAGTGGACATTATTTGATACTTGGAGGAAGGTATGTAGCAATTATATGATAGACCATGAGTATCGATATATATATTTTGACTACTATCATTCATATGACAATCAAGAACCTTGGGAAGATGAAATTTCAGAGGTAAGGCGAGCTAAAGAAAATGCTCTCAAATGGATTGATAAAGCTAAAAATCAAATGGAGGAACTTTGTGGCGTTTTGTATTCTCAAATTGCAGATCGAAATTTATATCCTAAACATTATCCTAGATTTAAAGAGACCAACGAAAGAATGAGAACTAGGTCAAAGAAAGATGCAGTTCTTGCTCATAGTTATACTGTTCCTAATCAAACTCAGCTACTTGTTCAAGTGATTGAACACTTCTTTCCAATTATAGTAACTGAAAAGGATTCTGTTTTTATAATTGAAAGAGGTCAATTAACAGGATATTCAGAAGCAAAGGATTGCTCTAAATTGGTGTGTAAAATAAATAAAACGACAAACATTGTACACTTTTATCCAGTTCATGATGATGAGCTTTTCAAGTATAAGAAAACATATGACAACCCTGCAAAATCAAACGATCTTTTAATTTTAGATGAATTTGATGACAATGAGCATTTGAAAGGTGATACAATAAATAATTCCGTTGAAATTTTAGATTAACAACTAGGCTAAATAATTATATGTCAAAATTTGGGTTCATAGAGAAAAGTAAATTTGAAAAACTATTCGGAATGAGTTCTGGCTATGTTTTGGATTTTTCGGATAGAACTTTTCAAAAATTTATTGTAGAAGCTATCCGTATTGATATTTATGATGAAAAATACAATCATGGTTCTGGTTCTAAAGCGAATCGTTTAAGAGGATATTGGCTTACAGAAAGTAATTATAACATAGGTAAGTTATTAGAAAAACTTCTTGAATATTGGATACATAAGGTTCAAATGAAAGAATTGGACTATGGCCGATCAGATGAACTACTGTACGAAGAATGCTCTAAAATAACTCAACTTTTAAAGACAGAAAATCCTGTGAAGAATCTGGATGCCTTAACACCTAATTCTGATGAAAAAGATTTTACAGTTTTAGCTGAGGCAATTCGTGTAAGCATTGAGAAAAACGAACCAGAAAACGCTTTAGATAGACTACATACTTTTACAATTAAGTATATCAGACAACTTTGCGACAATCATGAGATAAATTACGATAAAGAAACTCCGCTTCATAGCTTATTTGGTGGATACATTAAATCAATTGACAAAAAAGGTTTAATAGAATCAGAAATGACAAGACGAATTCTTAAGTCATCAATATCGGTTTTGGAGGCGTTTAATGATGTTAGAAACAATAGCAGTTTTGCTCATGATAATCCCATTTTAAATTACAATGAAAGCATTCTAATTTTCAACGACATATCTAATGTTATTCGGTTTTTAGAAACGATTGAAAAACCAAAAGTTAAAGAGAAAGAAGTGGACGAAAACTGGGATGAATTACCATTTTAAAAATAAAAACGTTGTACAGTCGAGTAGGTAAAGGGGAGTTTCACCCCTTT
>NZ_PJBS01000228.1 GCF_002836055.1 Psychroflexus sp. MES1-P1E | reverse complement strand
TTAGAGTACAATATCTTATTTTCCAATTGATTAGAAAAAGTGGGGAATGAAGTTATTTCTTCAAGTTTAATCATATGAAAAAGATGCTATTTATGAGTTGTTTAATTGGTTATAACAGTTTGTGTGAAATGCGTTTTAATGCATTTTTACATGGTGTTGTGTGCTATTTTTTCTATCTTCTTTTCAATTATTTCTTTCAGTTCTTCAGACCATAGTATCCTGTAGTGTCCTAAGTTTTTTAATTAACGTGCTATAACAATTGTAAATGCAGACTGGTACGTTTATCCCTTTTTTACAAATAATCCAGCGTAAATTAGCTATTGAATCTTATTTCCAGCATACAATATGTTTACAAGCAATTAACCATACAAGTATCTCCAATAGCTTTTTTATTTTTCAGTTTTTGTTGGATTTTTGAAAAAGATAGAAGCAAAAAGTATCGCAAAAATCACATATATTATTGTGAGTGAAATAATAATTTCTTGATGCATTTGAATATTAGAAACAACTTTAACTGATGCAATTGCCCCAACTCCATAATGCATGAGATTTCCAATAGCGATTGGTTTATTATATATTCCTCCAATGAGCGTCCCCTTTGCCATCCAATTTAAAATGCCAAAACCCAAATATAAAGCACTCATTAAATTTAAAAAGAGTATTGTAATTGTGTTTGATTCAATATTTAAGTATTCCATTACCTCATTTGGTAAAAAAGAAAAAAGGATTCCAATTGCTGCTAATAGTATAGCGCTTGAGGTCATTATTATTTTTGTATTCATGAATGTAATTTTTTAATCTGTTAATTGTTCTTTCAAATCTTTTAATTGAGCTATCAATCTGTTTAATCTAGCTTCTTGTTTTTTTATGGCTTTTGGTCTAAAATAAAATGCATTTAGAGCTATCCAAAAAAGTACAAGACCATAAGATAAAATAGCCCAAGCCAAGGTCATTCTAACAGCATACTCGTACATATAGAGGCCAAGGCCTAAAGAAAGTAGAAAGAAGTAACTATTTAAAAGCGTTGTCTGCTGAAAACGCTGCTTTTTTTTAAGTTTTAATAGCTGTAGCAACTGCGCTTTAGCATTCGCCTCAATATTCTTCGTTAACAGAAGCGGGGTTAATGCGCTCTGGAATGCTATGTATATTAGAATAGCTATGATAATGATGATAATTCCAATTTTTGTAGTCAAATACTCGGGTTGATAATAGAACCAAACAAAACTTATAACCATACAAGCTAAGAGTAAAACAATGTTGGCTATAATGAGTTTAAATCGGATTTTTCTTTTAAATTCATTAGCTTTTTTTATGAGTTCCTCTGGTGATTGAGTTTCAATTTTCTGCTTATTCCAGTATTGTTTAAAGTCTATGTTATTTGTCATGTTTCTGGAATTTTATGCTTAGCTTTTCTTTAATTCGGTGAATCTTTACTCTAACATTACTTTCTGAAAGACCAACAATTTTTGCTATTTCTTTCTGTTTCAATTCCTCCAGTTCCAATGATATGATGATACGTTCAACTTCAGGAAGTTCTGATATGCATTTGTACAAAAACTCTACTTGAGGTTCATTATTGACTAGAATTTCTTCAACTATTTCATTTGGAAATTCAGATTTTGGCATCTTTTTATCTTTACTAATTTGTCTTAAGCAAGAGTTTACCGCAATTCTAAACACCCAAGTACCGATGGAAGATTCATTCCTGAATTTTGGTAGATGTTGCCAAACCTTTATAAAGGTTTCTTGTGTAATATCTTTAGCTGCATCATGGTCGTTCATATACCCCATACATTGCCGGTAAACTTTTGACCAATATACTTTATGAATTTCTTCAAAAGTCATTAATGAATCCAAGTTTTTAGAGAGGCTATAAACTGACTTTGTTGATCAATAAAGACATTGTGAGAGCAGTTCTCCATGTATTTTAAATTATTTTCTGGTATTATTCCTTTGATTTTCTTAACATGTTCTTTTGAATATAAACCATCTTCGGTACCGTAGAGTCCAAAAATATCAATTTTATGTTTTAATACATTTTTGAAGTTTTGTGTTAGATCTATGGAAGTATAATTTTCATTTTTCCAAAACCCTTTTGGTGCTTCCATGGTCATTTTTGTACCCTTACTTTTAAATAAAGTATCTGATTTTAATTTTGTGTAAATGGCTGTGGCTTCTTCAGATGGTGCTTTTGGCGTATAAAAATCATTTTGCATGGCATGTCCAAAACTGTACGAACTGTATTCCAGTGAGTTTTTATCCATGGTCTCAAGCATTCTGATGTATTTTAGGTTGGTGTTGTCATTATTGCTTTCGTAGATACTTTTGGAAGTTTTTATAATGGTGTTTAATGTCTCTTGTATAGATAATGGAGCGGCTACCAGTACTAAAGATTTTATTTTATTTGGATATTTCTCTGCGTAAAGAGTTCCAACCACGCCTCCAAAGCTATGTCCTATAAGGGTAGCATCTTTTAAATTGAATTTTTTATATATAGCGTCCAAATCATCAAATGTTTCTTGAAATGTGAATTTTGCATTTCCATCTGAAGATCTACCTTCTCCTCGTCTATCATAAACAATAACAAAAAATCCGTTTTCGCTAAGTTCTTTGGCCGTTGATACTTCAAAACCTATTGAATTGTATCCAGGGCCACCATGAAGGTAAATTAGTGGTTCATTGCTTGGGTCACCAAATGCTTTTGAATAAATTGTTTGAGAGCTAACTGAAATGGTTGTTATTAAAAATACGAATAATGTGGTAGTTTGTTTCATTT
>NZ_PJBS01000227.1 GCF_002836055.1 Psychroflexus sp. MES1-P1E | reverse complement strand
TTTAAAAAAAATAGAATTGCAGGTTGCTAATGACGCTATTAAACAATACGAAATAGCTAAAAGAAACGGTTCTGATATGGATGCCTATGTTCAAGCAGGCATGGTATCCGCAGCATTTCTACAAGCAAATGATGAAGAGAATTATAAAAAATGGAAAAAGATAGAAACGGAAGCAGGTAAAAAAGTAGGACTTTAAGATTTTTAAACTATGAATATATCCTTTGAAGAAAATAGTTTCTGTTTTACAGGAAAGTTGGCCGAATTAAAAAGAACACAAGCGGAAAGAGAAGTACGTGCAAGAAGTGGATATTCTCAAAAAGTAATTAATAACGAATTGACTTATTTGGTTTTGGGCTCAATACCCTCAACAGGATGGAAACATGGAAACTACGGGAATAAAATAGTAAAAGCTAAACAGTTAATCGAAAATGGAGCTGACCTAAAAATCATTTCGGAAAAAGACTTTATGATTGGGTTGGAAAATATCGCTCCTGTTGACAGTGGAGAAATTGACGAAAAACTATTGATTTACAGGTATAAAGCATTATTTCAAAACGGAGATATGGATATTACAGCTCTTGAAGAGTTTTTGGAGTTACTAACAGAAACGACAAATTCTCACGTTTCTGCAACAGTTGAAGAACCATTTATTTACAAAGACCTTTATAACGAATTTAGTCAAGAGGATATTGACAACTTACTTTTCTTTCAATGTAGAATTGTCAAACACCTTGACTTAGACGCAGACAGTCAGGAATTTGTGGATATGATTGCTAAAGGTTTTGAGTCAATAAAAGGACTTGACGGAGATATTTCTTGGAGCGAAAAGAAGGAAGGAACGGCAAGTTTTGCTAAGCTTTTACAAGATATTCCACTTAGAACTAAGTTGACTGAATAAAAATAAAAACATGTGGTAACACTGTATATAACAAATAGGGCGTTCAGTGGTTTAGGAAAGTTCATTGCTATTTACAAACACAGCCAAATTTTTAATATGGCTTTTAATATGAATAAGTTAAAAACAAATTATAAAAATTTGGCTCAGTGCAAACTCGAAAGTTTATCGCTTTCTATTGCCCTACTTGCTATATACTAACCGTTAGCTACAAGCCGAAATAAATGCTCAATAGAATATTTAGGAAAAGAAAAAAGAAATTATCGAAAAGCGAGGAATGGAAAAAATTCGAACTTTTTGAATTATTCGATGATTTAGATTCAGCTCTAAAACTTGGATCTGAATATAGTGGAGGATACTCAGGTGTTTTTTTATCAGCAGAAGAATTTCATAATGCTTTTTCAGAAGAATTATACAACCTAAAATACCAAAACGTGCCTGATTTTAAAAACATATGTGTTTGGTTTGCGCCTACTTCTGCTTGGGACGATTTTGTAGGAATGGAAGGAATTCAATTAGGTAACAGAATTTTTGAAAGAGCCTATAAATTTCATAATCCCAATAACTAAAAAATATCAACAAAAATGACAAAAAGCTTCTTTATAAATATATGGTTATTCATTCTAATTTTGATATTAGTTTCATTGTCAGTTTGGGGTGTTTTTTACATCAATGATTTAGAGTCGAAAATATCAGTCCTTGGAATAGTAGCAGTTATAGTTGCAGCATTTACTTCGGTAATGACAGTAAATATAAATAATAAAAAAACACGGGAAAGAGAATATGAATTACACATATTAAAAGAAAAACAAAAAGTTTGCGAACACTTTTATAATGCGTTTTTTGAGATCTTTAAAAATGTAAAAAACAATCGAGATGGTCTTACAAAGAAAGCAACAGAAGAAATGGCTCTTTTCAAGAAAGGTTTAATGAATTGGGGAAGTGAAGACTTAATTAAAAAGTATGTTGAATATGAGGACAATCTCGATATTCATAAAGGAAATACAAGTGCTATTTTGAACAATGCAGATGGTTTTCTTAGAGATATGAGAAAAGAACTTGGATTTAAAGATTCCAAAAGTTTAAAACTTATGACATTGCTATTGACAGCAGAAGCAAGAACTGAATTGGGCCAGTAGCTAACACCGTATATAATTTATTGCTTTGGCAAGTGCTCATCTGGAAAATTTCTTCGGAATTTTCTCTAGTCCGTATTTGTTTACTAAATCAGTTGCTTAAACACGCAACTAACCATACACATCACGTTAGCAACAAATATGGAATACCATTACTACATACTTCGGAATGGATTTTCCACAGACAAACAGAAGCTTAAAGAGGGAACATTTATCGTTCGAATTCCAAATCATTTTCCAATTGACTTTTCAGATGGAAATGGACCTTTTAAATCATTACGAGCGTTGAAAAGATATTCACCAATATTAAAATTACTGAAAACTACAAATCCGAACAGAGCTCAACAAATCGTAGAGGAAAAGAATATAATAACATCTGAAAAATTAATAGCAACACCTAAAGGAACTGAATTTAAACCTGCAATAGTCGACGGATTTATTCACGCAACAATCGGACGAATAAAAAGAGGAGACTTAACAGGTATTCATTTTTTCGACCCAGAAAAAGTCAGAATATTAGAGATTATTGAGATAAATGAGACAACTCGAGTGTTCAAAGCAAGGTTTGAATTTTATGACGTTAAGACAAAAAAATGGATTGAAAAGAGAGCAGCAAGCACATTTTTTCCAAAGGATTGGAATTTAGCAACATTACTTATGGAATGTAAATTCGCATTTGATAAACTAAATGAAAAGGATTTAATTAATAGTAAAATAAAATCTTTAACTGAATCAAATATAGAAGTGGAAATAATTATAA
>NZ_PJBS01000226.1 GCF_002836055.1 Psychroflexus sp. MES1-P1E | reverse complement strand
TTAAATTTATTTTTGTTACTTTTTTCAAGATTATGAATTGCAAAAAAGATTTAATTAACACTAATTATTAACAAATTTTATAATTAATCTTTCATTATAAATTTTTCATAAATTAACGAGCTTACTCCTAAAATAATTCCGAAAATTAAAATTATTTTTCCGTAAGACCAATCTTGAAGATTAAATGCAGTACCAATCAATATTAAAGAAGCACCAATTTTCTGATTTATTTGAAGTATTTGTTTAGTTAGTTTTTTTGTCATAGAATTTATTCAATTTAAGTGATTTCCGCTATTACTTGCAACGCTCTGGCTATTTTGAGTGGGATTAGAAAGTACTAACCTTGCCATTTTCCTCAAAGCCACACCGTTGTTTAAAGTTATTAATAGTGGCGGAATATCCAATCCTCACAAAAATATCCTGACCGATAAAACCCCATTCATTTATAGCTGTTGTTAGAGGATGTTTTTAATATTATTGATCATTTTTTTTAAAAAGGAATAATCCGTTTGACCAATCACTAACTGCAATGATTCCATTATTAGAGAAAGGATAAACTCCGAAAGCACCCAAGCCATCTGATAAAGGGTTGGTATCATAACTATAAATTAATGTAGGAACTATTGGGTTAGAGACATCATAAACTCTAAATCCAGCATTGTAAAAAGAGGTATAGGCAAGATCTTCAATTATATATGCATTATGTATAGTGTTTTCTGTGTCGTGAATGCTGCCCACGGGAGTGATTGTAGAAACGTTTGATATATCTAGAATCACAACATCTATTTCAGAATCTTTAGATTCTTCTAAACACACATACAAATGTTGATTATCTTTCGTCACCCAACCGCTGTGAACATTTGCATTATTCTCAAATGTATGCCTACCTAAAGATCTAGGTGCATTTCTATCTTGTAAGTCAACAATTTCAATATAAGAGCTGCTAGCGCTGAAAATGTATAACCTGTCCCCCTTAACAAATATGTCATGTGCTGGAATTATATACTCGGGGTATGAAAGAACAGAAGAGACTAACTGTGGAGATTCAGGATCAGTGTTTAAATCATAGATACTAACTTCAAGGCCTGTGGATCCGGAAATAGTGGAATTATTAAAATATCCAGTAACATATAAGTATCCTAAATCATCAATGAATATGTTATGAACGTCAGGTATAGTGCCAACCTTTTGAGGTCGAGTGGGATCTGCTAAATCAAATATATGACCGCTTCTAGTTAGGTTGTCAATATTTGAGCCACTTGCCGTATAAATATAGTTTCCCCAAACTTTTACATCTACGGCGACTTCCTGAATTCTTGAAGCGATAATAGGCTCTTGTGGATCATTGATATTGACTATCACTACTTCTCCCTTTTCAGTTTCATTAGATCTACTTGTAACTATTATAAATTCATCTTCTGCATTTTCGTAACCCCAGAGATCAAATATATTACCAGACAAGTCGAGTTGAGATAATAATATGTATTCTTCTTTTTCTGTATCTGCAGGTTCCGCATTCTCTTGGTCACATGATATAAATGTAAGAAGTAGTACAAATACTAAAGTCTTATTTATTTTTATTGTCGTCATATGCTTAATTTTATAAAATTATTATTCAATCAATTCTATGATTCCACTTCCAATCTTAGGATTTTGATGAGAATGATTATGGGGATTGTCATCACAATGAAGTGCGAAATCTTCATATAAGTAGTGGACCACCAAAACTTTCCTAAGAATGTCATTCTTCTCTCCAGAATTCAAAGACCACAAGTCAGTTTGCAAAAAGAATGTGCCATCACCAGATTCATCAAAATGAATATTACCAATATCACCAGCATATTTTCTTCCCCAAACTTCTCCAAGACTTAGTTTACCACAGTAGCTCTCTGCTGTTTCTGGATTCCAATGTTGTTCTGGTTTGTTAGGCGTTCCGTAATGCATATGAAGAGCACTCGAAGTATTTGGCTTATTGCAGTTTAAATCTATCATTAATTCCAATCTATTGCTAAAAGCTTTTAGATATGCTATTCCCAATGTATCTTGATACTCTACATCATAATTTGCAAAAGAGCTTGATGAATCTTGTAAAGCACTCAAACGGATTGGGTGAAAAATAGCTATAGCTTCGTTCTTGGTAATTTCAATTTCTCTATCGTTTTGACATGAGTTGATTGCACATAATACTAGAATACTAATAATTAATTTCTTTATCATGAATCGTACATTATAAGATTGAGTTTTTACGATTAGCTTTTGAAACTTTTACCTAATATCATCTAACGTGATTGTATATGATTAGTTGCGTAATTTAGTACCTAATTTAGTAAACAAAAACGAACCAGAGAAAATTCCGCTGGAATTTTTCAAATAAGCACTTGCCCAAGCCATTAATTATACACAGCTTAAGTAAGTATTTTAATAAAAACCCTAAATTAAGGCATATAAATAAGAAAGAACAAAAGATAGGAATAAGGTTATTATACACGCAGAGACTTTGATCTTGTCAACCCCGAAGCTTTTGGATAAATTCCCTCTCTTTTCTTTCGCAGTTTCGTACAGTTCTATGAGGCTTTTAGACCTCGATTTTAAGCGTTGCACTGAGCTTGCCGTAGTGTCGTTGAAACTCGCGTAGATGGTCCTTTCAAAAAATCATTTTCTTATGAATAGAGACATTAAATATTTTGAAATTGACATTAGCCACTTGGTATTCGATGTCACAGATTCTGATGGTAATTACTCTCAGTTTAAAAACAATCCTTCTGGCTTTAAAAAGTTTGTAAAGCTCTTAGATATTG
>NZ_PJBS01000225.1 GCF_002836055.1 Psychroflexus sp. MES1-P1E | reverse complement strand
GGCGGTTCGTGTTTTTATTTTAGAATCCATACTTGTCTTTTCGAAGCTTAAATGCTTTTTCTCCACCTTCCATTACTGATGTGATTTCATTTCTAACTAACTTTTTGTCAATTGCTCCTTCTTCTTTAATAATTCCTCTAGTTTGACTAGTAGAATCTTTATAGTCGCAACAAATCACAAGCTCTGCATCGCCGTTTACAACAAGGTTTGCATTGTGGCTAGTAAAAATTAGTTGTCTTTTTTTCTTTGCATCCCAAATGTTTCTAATTATTTGATCGATTGCTCTATTGTCAATATCATCCTCGGGTTGGTCTATCAGAAGAGGGATTCCGGGTTGATTTAGAAGAACAGTAAGCAGTGCAGTCGCCTGCTGACCTGCAGAGGCTTCTCTAAATGGAATGACATCTCCTAGTTGATTATTGGTTGTGTAAAAGAATTCAGGATTAAATTCCAATTCACTAGCAGAAAGTCTTAGCCAATCATCAGTAGTTAACTTGTTACAGAGTTTTGCTTTGTGTTCCTCACTATACCCACAGCTACTTAATTTTGGTGTTTCAGGAATTGCCAATGTTTTATCTTCGGAAACCTTTAGTTCAGCTAACAATCTAAACTCTTCAAGAATATCTGTGTATTCTCCAACTGGGTCAACTGATTCCTTAATGCTATCAATAATGGCATCTATTCTTTCTTCTCTTATTCGTGTTCCTTCAAAAATGCTTTTGAGCTGGTTCTTAAATGGCAAAATATTTATACTTTTTGTAACCTCTGCTTTTATAAGGTTTTTAGAAAGTTCCGTGAATTTTAAGGCTTGTTCATTTAAAAGTGAAACCTTTTCCTTATGATATTTAAGCCAATTAAGCCTTTGAGTCTCAAATTCTTCTTCTGGTGTACCAATCTCTTTTATTAGTAGGGTTCTATCAGAGATTATTTTACTAATCTCACTAATTCTTTTCTCAATATTTTGAATCTCTAATAATTGCTGTTGGCTTGATTGAGAGTTGTTCTTGGCTTGTTCATATGCAACTTCAAAAGCCACTTTCTTCTCAGACCATTCTTGAATTTTGTTATTGAGATTAGCTAATTTTTCAGGACTAAAAATTTCTTTAAATGTTTGAACAGTTGCTTTTATCTCAGAAAATTTAGAGGCTACTTCATTGGATATTTCTTGAATCAAAGTCTTATTTTCCAAGTCATTTATACTTCCTAGAGGCTCAGGATAAGTTTCCAAAAGTTTTATAAATTCATCCGCTTTGTTTTCAAAAATCTGTAATTCGTTTTTTGAATTAGAGATTTTTGTATCCTCTACTTCATATTTTGATTTTTTATTAATTGTTTGCTGATCCGCTTCGGAAACACCTCTAAGTGATTTTCTGATATTGTCAGCTTGACTATTTAAAGAATTTGATTCAAGATTAAAATTATCAATTTCCTGCTGAATCTCTTTCTTTCTTATTAATTGATTGTAAGAATTCTTAAGTTTTGTTCCCGTCTCACTCAATTGAAATTTAATAGTTCCCAAACTATTGGTAATAGGTTGCTCAATGAACCGCTTTAATTCTTCTGTTTTTACACCAACATCACTTAATTGCTTTTGACTGTAGGATTGAATAGGTAATACTTTTCTAACATCATCCTCTTTGACTTGTTGAAATTCCCCATTACCAATTTTCAATAATATTTCTCTTGTTTGTGAGTTCCGTTTTACTATATGCAATATTCCATTTTTCACCATAGTTATACGGACTTCTCCACCAACGTCAGAGAGTGTTTTTTGTATAAGAGCTTTTCTCCTTTTTTCTATAATACTTAATTCATCAAAATCAGAGTTTTGAATAGTTTGGTCACACAATCCCCATCTTAAATACTCAAGAATTGTAGATTTACCTGTTCCTCTTCCGCCAATAAGTGCATTGTATTGTCTGTTTAAGTTGATATTGAAAGTTCCTAAGAATTTCGAAGTAGTTACATCTATAGATTGAATGAAAATTTGAGGTAATTCAGGCTCTTCTTGAGAAATTCTGGACTCTTTGGCCAAACATGCTTGACGGATTGCTTCTGCGGTTGGCTCTACCCATTTTATCCAAGTCGAGTATTTTCCAAATTCACGACCGTCTTCAAATCTATTATCAGATGTTGAAATAAGTGCAACTGGTTTGTTTCCATAATTTACATCTCCACCATTAATTTTGTTTTGATATCCTGAGTCATTCGAAATCGCTTTATCAACATATCCTCCAACACATGGCATTTTTCTATAGTGTTCATGAAAGCCCTGTCTTAATATTGAATGCTGACTACCATTGCCTACGTTTGGAAGCAATACATACTTCCCTTTACAATATGTTAGTTCGTCAAGCTTCTTATGAAGGTGAACCAAATCATGTATTATGTCTTGAGAGATTCTTTGAGTTTCAACTGTAAATTTCTCGAATTCATTAGTCGGATTAATTCCTAAAAAGTTTAATACTGAATCAAGATTGGCATCACTAAAATCTGAGTCAAAAACAATTATACATTGACTAGCTGGGTTGGATAGTGATAGTTCAATTCCTGGAAATATTTTAATCACTTGATCGTACTGAGACGCATCAATAAAGGCTTGATTAGCTTCTTCTGCAACCTTTCTAATTAGTTTGACCGATACAACATCATGATGGTCTGTGATTGCAACGGCATTTAGACCTGCACTTCGAATTTTTTCTAGATACTCTTTACTGAATTGGATTCTATCAGATGTGATTTGTTCTTTTTGCTCTGTCGTTAAAGACTCTAAATCTTCTGGTTTAACTCCAAATTTATTTCCTGTCCAACCTCTATCTCTCGGTGTATGAACTTGAAAATCGCATCTAAAAAAGTGTGCTCCTTTATCCATTTATTTTTTTTTCAATGTTATGTTCTTGCCGTTCGTTTTTTACATGACCGCCAACGTTTTTGTGTATGATTAGTGGCGTGTTCAAGCACCTAATTTAGCAAATATAAACGGAATAGAAAATCCTCGAGGGTTTTCGTAAGCAAGCTAAAACCAGCCATTAATTATACACGG
>NZ_PJBS01000224.1 GCF_002836055.1 Psychroflexus sp. MES1-P1E | reverse complement strand
ATATTAGTTTAGTATCTTTTAATTGACTGTGTGTTTTAAAACCAAATAGTGTTATCAATTACATTACAAAGAAAAGCGAAACAATGAGAAGGTTATTTGTAATGTGTGTTCTTTGCACTTATAGCCAAGAAACGAATGAGGTTATCAGTATAAAACTTCTTAATCGAGGGAGTCATAGCGAAATGGAAAGCTAATTTAAGGTTTATAGTCATTATTTACAATATGGTTTAAAACGGTATCTTTTGGTTGCAACATGAAGAGTTTTTAAGCAAAGTGATTTGACAACGATAAGAACACTAGCTTTAAGAGCTTTTATAGGCAATGACACTTATGAATAAAATAGTGATCAGGCAAAGAGATGACAATACTATTCCAATAGGGATACATTGCAATTGGAAATACAAAAAAAAATAGACCTAAAGAAATTTTATAAAATAAAGTAAAAATACCTCCAGTTATATTTCAATGAATCTATTCAAAAATTCTAAAGGAGGTGTTTAGGAAAGACTTTTAAAAAGTCTAATGATAGCTATTATAACAGTAAAAAAAATACCTTACAGATATTTAATTGTTAAATGATTAGTATTGTGGACTTAACAAAGATTTAGTATAGCGATTCAAGTTTCAAATTATATTATCTTATTTTAGCAAAGATTATTTTAAATATTTATGAGTAAAAAGAAAAAAGGAAAAAAGCCTTTCCAGTCAACACCGGAAAGGGATGGAGGCTTATCAAAAAAGATATTAGACCTCTTTAAGAAGGAACCAGAAAAAGGATTTGACTTTAAATATATTCTAGAAAAGTTAAAAATTGACGATACCAAAACTAGAAATAGTGTTATTCGTCTACTAGGTCAACTTACTGCAAAAGGTCAACTAAAACAGATTGAAGACAAAAAATTCCAGTTTGCAGCTGTAGATGATTTCCATACCGGAACTATCGATATGACGTCTCGCGGAGATGCGTATGTCGTCATAGAAGATATGGAACAAGACGTCTATATTTCAAACAAGAATTTAAATCACGCTTTGGATGGAGATGAAGTTAAAATCTACGTTTTCAAAAAAAGAGAAAAATCAAAGTCTGAAGGTGAAGTTATTTCTATACTTACGCGTTATAAAACCGATTTTGTTGGAGTTTTACATAAACAAGAAAAATTTGGTTTTGTTGTCGTTGGTAATTCAAAAATGTACACAGATATTTTTGTACCCAACGACAAAATGCACGGTGCCGAAGATGGTCTCCTTGTAAAAGTAAGAATAGTACAATGGAAGGATAAAGATGATTCACCAAAAGGTGAGATCACAGAAGTGCTTGGGGTCCCTGGAGAGCATAACACAGAAATGCATGCCATTTTAGCAGGCTATGGTTTACCAGAACAATTTCCACCCGAAGTGGAAGAATTTGCTAATGGTATAGATACCAAAATCCATTCTTCAGAAATAAAGAAAAGAAGAGACCTTCGAGACACCCTCACTTTCACTATTGATCCTGCAGATGCCAAAGATTTTGATGATGCCTTAAGCTTCAAAAAAATGGACAATGGTAATTATGAAATAGGAATTCACATTGCCGATGTTGCACATTACGTTCAGCCAGGAACTATTTTGGATGAGGAAGCTTACAATAGAGCAACTTCTATTTATTTGGTAGATCGTGTGGTTCCTATGCTCCCAGAAATATTATCTAATGGAGCTTGTTCTCTTAGACCCAATGAAGAAAAATATACCTTTTCAGCTTTATTTGAATTAACGCCAAGAGGAGATGTGAAAAGTGAATGGTTTGGAAGAACAGTAACCTATTCTGATGCCAGATTTGCTTACGAAGAAGCTCAATTTGTTATCGATTCTGAAGATAAACACATTCCATCAGATATTTCGTTGTCTAAGAAAGCATACGACATCCGTCCAGAATTAGTTGACGCTATAACGACGATGAACGACCTATCTAAAATAATGCGTAAAGAGCGTATGAACCAAGGGGCTATTTCTTTTGATAAGGTGGAAGTTAAATTCCATTTGGACGAAGACAATAACCCTAAAGGAGTATATGTGAAAACAAGTCAAGATGCTAATAAGTTGATAGAAGAATTTATGCTTTTAGCCAATAGAAAAGTATCTGAATTCATAGGGAAACGCAAACCACCAAAAACCTTTGTGTACCGTTGCCACGATGAACCTCAACCAGACAGGTTGGAAGCCTTAAATACAGTAGTTTCCAAATTTGGATATTCTCTTGATTTTAAAAATAAAAAAAATATTGCCAACACATTAAATGGTTTATTAGAAGATGTAAAAGGCAAAAAAGAACAAAATCTTGTAGATACACTTACCATAAGAACGATGAGTAAAGCCTACTACTCTACTCAAAATATTGGGCATTACGGTTTAGCTTTCGACTATTATTCTCATTTTACATCGCCCATAAGACGTTATCCAGATGTTATGGCTCATAGACTTTTGCAACGCTATATAGATAAGGAACAAAGTGCTAGTGAAACGGAGTATGAAGAGAAGTGTAAGCACTCTAGTGAGATGGAAAAACTAGCGACCAATGCAGAGCGAGATTCTATTAAGTACATGCAGGTTAAGTATATCCAAGACCAAGAAGAAACCGAATATAAAGGTGTTATTTCTGGTGTGACAGATTTTGGAATCTTTATTGAAATTTCAGAGAACAAATGCGAAGGGATGGTTCGACTAAAAGACATTTCTGATGATCATTACGATTTTAACGAAGAGCACTATGCCATCATAGGACGTCGTACAAAGAAGATGTACCAACTTGGAGAAGAAGTTTATGTTCGCGTTAAAAAGGCAGACTTAGTGAAAAGAACTATAGATTTTGAATTGCTAGGGTCTGTTGAAGAAGTGGATATAGAAAACGAATTATAGAAGCAGTAAAATTTTAAAAGCCAACTTTATAAAAAGACTATTTAATGAATTTTAAAATTCATTAAATAGTCTTTTTTAGATTTATAAAGAATAATTTGTCCTCCTGAACCCGACTGCAGGAGATTGGTTCAGGATTTTTTATTAGAATTATACCAATTTAAACCTATAATGTC
>NZ_PJBS01000223.1 GCF_002836055.1 Psychroflexus sp. MES1-P1E | reverse complement strand
AATGTGTTTTCTTTATATTCAACAGTTCTATTATTCAAATAAATCAATTTCTGTTTTACAGAATCACGTTCAATTTTTACAGAATCAAAATCATTCTTTAATTCACGATAATCATATTTCTGATAAATATTTAAAGAACCAAAAAGAACAGTTAAAATGATAGGTATTATTTTATATAAATGAATTTTTTTCGGTTTAGATTTTTTCGTGAATTTAATAAGTTCGAAATTGGATATTTTCAATTCCTTTCCTTTTTCGGTTAAAGAAAACCAACCATTGTTATTATATTTTTCAAACAAGTCTTTATTCATTCCGAATAATTTTGTTTCACTCACAATATTATGGAAGTTTTCTACTTCATCTTTATTCTTTTCATTAGGTATTATTTCCTTGAAAAAAATATTGTTGATTGAAAACATATTAAAGTCAGTTATTTTCTCAAATAATAAATCAATTTTTTCAATTATTTCTTTTTCAGTCATTCCTTTTGAGTGTGATTGATAATTGTTGCCAACGGTTTCGGCTAAGAAACGTAGGGCTTTCGAAGCGATTAGCTGTCCACCGAAACCGAAGTTTGCTAAATGAACGAACCTTTGATTAAGCACTAAACCGCAATTATTTTTATAAGGTGTTGTGCCCAGTTGTGTGTCCTGTGTTGCTTCGGGATTTAATTTAGTAATAAAATTAGAAGCAACAAAACTGTAATTGAGATGAGAGGGTAGTTTTATGAGAACTATGGTCTCTCGACTGGAGTGTATAGGTAAATCAGTCAAACCGCCTTATGGGGCTTACCTTTCATGGGTTGGTCTTGAGCGATAAGGTTAAAGGTACTACCGCTGTTGTATTGTGAGTAGAAAGCTATGGTGGGAGTAAAGAAGTTGAACGAGAAGCGAGTAAACCCTTGAAGAAGTGTCGTAAACAACTTTAGTATTTTCAAAATTGAGGGATGGGCGGTCTTGCAAGACAGAACTTGACGGAAACCTATTTTACTGGTCAAGTGGCAATCGGCATAAAGAGGGCAGGAGTTTTACTTACGGCTCAATTACGGAACAGGAGAAGCTAATTAATAGTGCAAAAATACCACAACCCCGAAGGGCAAGGTAGAAAGTAGCAATAAAATTAATTTGTGGCGGATTAGTCCTTAGTAGCATTGATATTTCTGTAATGGAAAAGGAGCGAAGGGACTGACTTAACGGTTTTAAATTGTATTACAACTAAATTAGATTTAGGATGATTTTCAAGGCTCTTTTAAATAAAATCACTTCTCTTCAGCAATTGTTAAAGCCATATCACAATTAAAAAGGCTTTCTCTTATTCTCATGTTTTCAATTTCTAATGAATCTATTTTTAAAGAATAAGATTCTATAAGATTACTTTTACTTTTCAGAATAGAATATTCTGATTGACTAATCTTTATAACATCAGGATCATTACTACAAGATGTTAAGCTTAATAGGATAATTAATGTGTATATATTTTTCATAACAAAATGAATAATAAGTTTAAGAATATGGATTGTTTATCTATTTAATAGAGTTTTTACTCTTATAAATATACTTTACATTTTGTTTAGACTATACAAACATCTTAGATTTAGTGAAATATTCTTTAAGGCTATTGTTACAAGCATAGACAAATGTTCCTCTTATTCCACGATACATAATAGTTTTATATATATTAATAATATATTCCCTTAGTAAATCGTCATTGTAAACACCCGCTTTTCCATTTCTATCATGATAGTTCTCGCGAATAATTTCAATTTGTTTGCTTTCCTTATTATAAGTAATTTCTTCACCAAATATTATTCCAGCATAATTTAAGTCATAACCTTGTGTTGTATGAATGCACCCAACTTCTTTGGAAGGGTCTGCGTTATTTATCCAATCTATCTGTTTATTATTCCACTGTAGTTGAATATTATTAATATTAATATCAAATTTAGTTTTGTCATTCTTTGAAACCCATTGCCAAGAATAACCTGAAATCATTCTGCAAAGTCCAAATTTCTCTTCTTTTTTTAAAATTTCATTGTAAAAATTATCAAAATCATCAAAAAATCTTAACTCATAATTACTTGGTATTTTTATATTTTCCAAAGGTTTACAATTAAGTAAATGATCGACAAAGGATATATAATCTGAACCACCTATAACTCGCATTTGTGATGTAAGTTTAATAGAATTATTTACTTTTTGTTTTAGCTTATCAAATTTCTCTTTTGGTATATCTGATGGTTTTACAGATTGTGCTTGATCATAAAAAAATATCTGTTTCTTACTATTCATTAGCACCCAATCAAGTTGAGTACCTTTTTTATCTAGACCTAACTTTCTATTTGTGGCATCGAAAGACCCATAGTTTGGAATATTTTTCCGTTGTGCTAAACGATGAGCTTCATCAACTATCAAAATATCGTATTTCTCTTTTATAACATCAGAAGGTCCAATGACCATTGAAGTTTTTAAACCACCAATAGATTTGAATACATTTTTTAAACTTTTTCGCAGAGAAGTCATTGGTACGACAAGTGCAATTTTAGCATCCTTGTATTCATCTTTAAAAATTTTAAGCAAATTGTATTCTTCTATTTTAAAACCTTCAAAATCTTCAATTTCATCTTTGCTTGGTAGTTGGGATAGCAAAAGCTTCATTAAATATGTTGCTAAAATTGTTTTACCAGTCCCTGCACTTCCTTCTATAAATAAGCTTCCTTCTTTTTGCTCGTTTAAATGTTTAATAATGCTAATTATTGAATGGTGCTGATCCGTTGTTAATGCTTTGTATGGTGAATACTTAAAAAGATTGGAATTTTCAATCTCTTCTAAGTTTTTTGAAACAATTTTTTCGTTTTTTAAACGATCCCAAATCTTAATAAAAATATTACGATAAAACTCCCTGTCATAATAATTGTGATGTGATAAACCTCCATTACCATTTTGCAAAGTGTAAGTGCTTTCTGCTGACAAATACTGTATAAGTTGTGATTCTATATCTAGTGTTGCAGATTTATTAAATTTACTGCTTCCTATTATTGTAATTGCATCTAATACAGCTCTTTCATCATTTG
>NZ_PJBS01000222.1 GCF_002836055.1 Psychroflexus sp. MES1-P1E | reverse complement strand
TTTTGTCTTTGAGTTTCACAATTAATTTGCAAGGA
Organism: Psychroflexus sp. MES1-P1E; assembly: GCF_002836055.1. GTDB lineage: Bacteria > Bacteroidota > Bacteroidia > Flavobacteriales > Flavobacteriaceae > Psychroflexus. The sequence continues at coordinate 3,053 of NZ_PJBS01000222.1, read as the reverse complement.
TTATTTATTTCTCCTTTTGTAAAAGTTAGTTTTGCAGTTAATTGATTCTTTAAATCTTCTGGATTTACTCCTTCGTTTTCATAATCACTTAATAAATTCGGATTTGAGATAATCTTATTTCCTTTATTATCTATAAGTTCAATTGAGAAAATCGGAAAAACTTTTTCATTGCTCAATTCCAAACCACTTATGTCATCAAGTATTAATATTAATAAATCTTCAGAACTCACATTTTGGTCGAAAACAGGCTGTTTACGTGTTTCATTCCATAAGTATATTTTTGAATATTCAATTCCTTTGTTTTCTATATTTAGTAAATCATTTTCTCTTACAGTAAAAGGTAATTCATAAGTGAATTTTCCATCACCTTTTTTGTCCCAAATATTAACGAAAACTTTATACTTTTCTTCATTCTGATATGGCAAAGCAGTTGTAAAGTTGGCTTGTAATTGAAGTGGAAAAAGGTCTGTTCCGTTATCTAAACTTTTCAACAAGTTTGGATTAGAAAGTACAGTATCTTTTTCATTTTTAACAATATACATTGATAATCCTGGGAAGGTTTTATTTTCTTTTTTTGTTAATCCATTAATATTGTTAAAAATCAGATTTACTTTCTCTCCAAATACATATTCGTTTCTATTCTCAATTTTTCCATCTATTTCAATATTAATGTCATCAATTCCAATTCCATCTCCTCTTGAATAAGCACCAGTAGTTAAGTCAGTATTTACTGATTGATTAAATTGACAAGAATTAAATGTGATAATTCCTATTGTTAAAATTAATATTCTAAATTTCATTATTTGTTCGGGTTTTTTATTGTTGCCAACGGCTCGGCTATGGTTAGTACGGGAATTAAAAGTAGTGAACTTTCGATTAAGCACTTAGCCAAAACTTTTTATTTTGTTTTATCTTTTCTTTTTAAAGCCAAATCAAAAGATTTGGCGGACTTAGTAAAAGGCACTATACTTTGGGTTAAGTACCAAACCCCGTATTAATTATAGCCATTGTTGCCAGTAGTATTTATTCTCCATAAATTAATTTTCCTTTAATCAAATGTGTCTTTCCTTTTAATGAATCAATACTTTCCTGTATTATTTCACAATCTAATAAATTGGATGTTATTGAATGTCTACCAGAAAATACATTTATTAATACTTCAAAGTTTGGGTCTACTAATTCATTAAATGCTTGTTTCGATAGTTTTATATTTTTGAAGTTAGCAATTTTAGAATTCCATAATTCTATATTATTTCCTCCAATATGAACTTCACCCCATTTTGCGTAATCTTCGTTTAATGTGTCTTTTGGTATTCCTGAGAAATATGCTTGAACAATAACAGACTCTTTGTCTTTCGTTAGTTTATTTACAGCTTTTTCACTTAATTCAAGTTGAATAGTAAATTCAGGTATTATTATAGAATCATTTAAAACCTCATTTTTATTTTTCAGTTTTTTTAAATCAATAGTGTTTTTTGTATTTTCAGTTTGATTAATTAACTTATCAATTCCAACGCTTTTTCCCCTTTTATTCTGATTTTCTTTTTTACAAGAATTCATTAACAATGGAAGTAATAATATTATTAATAGTGCTTTTTTCATATTACTGGTAACGTCTAGGCTATGGTTAGTGCGGGAATTAAAAGTAATTAATTTCCGATTGAGCACTTAGCCAAATCTTTTTATTTTGTTTTTCTTTATAAAGCCAAATCAAAAAGATTTGACGGACTTCATTAAAAAGCACTTCATTTCGGTTTAAACACAAAACCCGTATTAATTATAGCCCTTGTTAGCTACTGGTTTTTTATTTCAATGTGATAAATTCTATAAAATTCCTCCCATTTTTGGACACTCTATCTCCTAATAAACTCCAACCACTGCTTGAAGTCATTGTATTGAAGATACTACTATCCGTATTCAGAAATCCATAATTGTATAAATCCTTGAAAGCAAGTTTAATAATTTCAATATTCACATTCGGTATTACTTTCGGAAAGAAGGTTTTAAAACCTCCCGAAATAACAGATTCCTCCAAATCGTTAAAATCCAAATATTCTTTTGGCGATGCCATAAAAGTTAATACTTGGATATGTAATAAAGATAAATTGTCAACAAGATTTAAATAATATTCTTTTTCAGTTTGTGTCGTTTCAAAATCAATCAGCGAATTAATTAAGATAGCTTTAAATGCAATTATTTTCTCTTTTTGGTAGTTTTCTACTGCTCCTTTAAAACATTTTTCAAATATGAATGCATACTCGTCTGTTTGAATATATTCTTCATTAATTTTTTTCTTTAATGAAGTCAAATCACTTGCAACATTTTCAGTAAATTCCTGAAGCCTTAATTCTCTTTGCGATGGAATATAATCAGATATCAAAGAAGCAATTCCACCAGCAAAAGGAACAGTGGCTAGAATTGCTGTTATTCCGCTAATAATGTGTTCTGGGTATTTTGAATCTCGAAGTTTTTCTTCAAATTTTTTTATTGTTGTCATTTTTTTCAACTTGTAGCTAACGGCTCGGCTATGGTTAGTACGGGAATTAAAAGTAGTGAACTTCCGATTAATCACTTAGCCAAATCTTTTTATTTTGTTTTATCTTTTCTATTCTATTCTAAAGCCAAATCAAAAGATTTGGCGGACTTGGTTAAAAGGCACTTCATTTTGAGTTAAGCACCAAAACCCGTATTAATTATAGCCATTGTTAGGTAGCGTTTTTAATTCCTTATTAATTATATCGTATAGTTCGTTCTCCCATTCAATTCCCTCGATTTTTGGATAGTCGGGATTTATTCTAAAATCTCTAGGACTGATTATCACTTTAACATTATTGTTTATTGCCTTTTGTGTTAATAAAAACACTTCTTCTATTGCTTCATCTCCAATTGGAATGCATCCAATTGTTGCGGATTTACCGTGTATGAAAATATCTCCACCCATTTCTGATACATTAGTGAATTCAGTTTTTGATTTGTCAAACTTATTTGGATAACTCACTTTTATTGACAGGTAATACGAACTATTCGGGTTCAAATACTCAACTTTATAAACT
>NZ_PJBS01000221.1 GCF_002836055.1 Psychroflexus sp. MES1-P1E | reverse complement strand
TATAACCAACCTTTGAATTCATTAAATTTTATCTTTGACCAAAAAAAATGAAAACTTTTATTATTGTAGCCATTACTTTATTTTCAATCAATTGTAGTTCACAAAAAAATTTAAAATATTCTATTAAGGGTGGTATTAATTATACATGGTCTTATACAGACTTTTCTGCAAATAAGGTTATTTATGGATTTAATATCGGCGGGACTATAGAAAAGGATATAAACGATTTAATCAGTGTACAGACTGAACTAAATTATAATTTAAAGGGTATAGAATCTGTTATAAAAAATACAAGTCCTAGAATTGAAGCCGAAAATAGATTGGGTTACATAGACATACCTGTCCTATTTCAGGTTAAGTTTGCTAAAAGAATTAGTTTTCAAGCAGGACCACAAGTAGGGTTTCTTGTTTATAAAAATAGTGAAATCGACGGGAATGAAGTTGATTTAGATATTACTAAAACTACTTTCGGTTTTGTAGGTGGATTTGAAATAGACTTTTTGAAAAAATTCTATACCCAATTTAGATACGAATATGGTCTAAGCAAGATAATCCAAAATGATTCCATAAAGTTCTCAGTAATTAGTCTAAATTTAGGGTGTTATTTTAATTGATTTTTAAATTTATATTGTTGCCAACGTTGATGTGTATGGTTAGTTGCGTGTTTCAAGCACTAAGGATAGTAAATAAAACACAAATAGAAAGCCCGCGAGGGATTTCGTAAATTGGCTAAAACTAAGCAATTAATTATACACAGTGTTAGCACCAGTATTTATATTCTTAATTCTCCTTTCAATATAATTTGAGCTTCACTTTTTATCAATAATCTATTCTCGCTAACTAGTTCAACTTCCATAAATCCAGTTCTTTTAGAACATTGATATGAATTCATTTTCTTTTTATTCAATCGTGTTTTCCAATATTTGGCTAGGAAAGTATGAGTAGCACCTGTTACAGGGTCTTCGTTTGTTCCGCTCCAAGGCCAGAAATATCTTGATTCAAAGTCATAGTCATCCTTTTGTGAAATTGCCGTAATTAATACTCCATTTATTGAATTGTGTGATTGTTTTAATTTTTCAAAATCTGGTGACAAATCCGCTAATAGTTTACTACTCTTAATTTCCAGAAGTAAGATATTTGTTTCCTTATTATACACGCTATTTACGATTGTTTCAATTCCAAGAGCATTTAATAATTCATCAGGTGCATTTTGAGGAGTTGTATCATAAATTGGGAATTCCATTTCAATTTTCTCTCCATATTTTTTAATCATTAAATCTAAATGCTGAATATTCTTAAAATGAATCGCATCTATTTTAGGGTTAATTTCAAATAGTACTTTAGAAGATGCAAGAGTTGCATGTCCACAAAGCGGAATTTCCATTACTGGAGAAAAATATCTTATTGAATATTTATCTTGATTATCTATTTTACATATAAATGCCGTTTCTGAAAGTCCCAATTCTTTGGCAATAGATTGCATTTGTTTGTCACTCAATTTTTTGTTTAGAATACAAACACCTGCTGGGTTTCCTTTGAAAGGCTTATCTGTAAAAGAGTCAACTATATAAGTTTCTATTCTATCTGTCATTTTTTTTTATATTGGTGCTAACGTTTGGTGTATGGAACGTAGCGTGTAAAAAGGTAATAATTTTTGAGTAAAAGACAGAGCCAAATTTTTAATTTTGTTCTTAACTTATCAAACGTAAAAGCCAAATTAAAAAATTTGGTGGTCTTCGCAAACAAACACAAACCTCTGGAAAAGCCTTTGATAGCTATGTTTTATAAACGTTGTTGGCAACTGGCTTTTGTAAGTTACTACAATTAGTGATTCAACTTTTAATTATTTGGTCTTTCAGGAATGTAAACAGCCTCAATTTCTATTTCATTACCATATGTTACTATAATTGAACATAATACAGAAACACTTTTACCATTGTGAATAGCAGGTTTCATCACAGGCATTTTTCTAAGCACTCTCAAGATTTCTGCTTGAATGGTTACCTCTGAATCTCTGACTTTCATGCCAGTCAGATTTCCGTTTTCATTGATTATAAAAAAAACATCTACTTGATTTGGTTCTGAAAGATTTAAACTTTTAGAGACACTCAGGTTAAACTCTTGCTTTATAAATTCCGACACTTTACTATTAAAACATTTCATTGTTTCTTCTTCAGAAAGTTCCTCACAACCATTATAGACAGGGGCGATTTCTGCATCTTTTAATATCATCCTATTATCAGGACTATAATTTGCTAAACCGTCATCATGTGACATAATACTACATAAACTTAACATTGCCTGTTCCTCTTCTTTAGTAATATTTCCTTGTGCCATCACCTGTTGTTGAACAGCATTGATTTTCATTATCAATTCACTTTCTGTATTTTTTGAAGAGTCAGATGTTTCCTTACAAGAAACACATAAGAGACCAATAGAGATGATTGAAATAGCTACTAAATATTGCAACCTTTTTTTTCTTTTCAAATTGAATTTCATAAGTTTTATTTTTTCGCTTGTTGCCAACAATAGGTGTATGGATAGTTGCATCCTGTAGGGTGCTATTATCTATACAGCATGTTATGTTTAGTGTTTTGTCCAAAGCTAAGGAATTTTCAGTTTCCATCCAGTGGGACAAATAAACGGAGTTTGAAAAAGTACCCAAACAATAGAAAATCAAAAGGGTTCTAATTGTCAGAGTATGGCCATTATCTATATAGGTAATATGGGGAGTGGTCAGACTCTGTTTTAGACTGGTAAAAAACAAGAAACTTTGTCCGCTTTTTATAGGTGCTGCTTCCGCTATTTAAAAAAAGACTTGACTTTTTAATTTTTTTTAACTACCTTAACCAAAGTCTTTTAGACGTTCACAACGTTTGCAAATTTTGATTTGCACGATGCAATCGTTAAGACTTTGAGTGCGCCAATTATCATTGGCACGCATCCTATAAAAAGCGTCCTTCTAATAACATTTTTTTACCAGTCCAATTAGAAGCGTTTTTCCGTGTGCTTTTTGAAATTAAACCTAACGTTGTTGTATATGGTTTGTTGCGTGTTTCAAGCAACTAATTTAGTAAATAATTACGGACAAAGAAAGTCCGCGAGGACTTTCGCAAGTAGGCAAGAAGCCAGCAATAAATTATATACGG
>NZ_PJBS01000220.1 GCF_002836055.1 Psychroflexus sp. MES1-P1E | reverse complement strand
CGATTTTACTTTTATTGATACATAGGAGGGTTTTTTGAGCAATTTTCATGGAATTCATAACCCGAAGGTCACTGGTTCGAGTCCAGTCCCCGCTACTAAAAAAAGCTTCACAGAAATGTGAAGCTTTTTTTTATTTTAGATCTGAAATGAAAAAATTTGCGGTTTATGTTTTAAAATCTTTGTCTTCGGAAAAACATTATGTTGGTTATACTCAGAATTTGATGACTAGATTTAGATCTCATAATGCCTTAGGAAAGAAAGGCTTCACCACCAGGCATCAACCTTGGTTTGTGATTAGGGTAAAGTTTTATGAAACAAAATGTGAGGCAATGACTAGAGAGAAATTTTTAAAAAGTGGTAGAAGTCGTGAATGGATGCAAAATTATATCGATGATTATTAGCTCGTCGTGCTCTTACCCGCCCGAGGCGGACACTGGTTCGAGTCCAGCCTGCCCGTCCTACTGGAACAGGTAGGCGAGTCCCCTCTACTAGTAAAGGCAAGGCTTCACAGAAATGTGTAGCCTCTTTAGTTTTCTACAGGTACAATATTTAAGTGTTTTCTACCCACTAGTATTAAAGCTCATCATTTGGTATTAATACTTTAAAAATTCTACTTTTTTTGCATAGTCTTGTAAAAGAAATATATTCTTTGATGACAAATAATCCAAAGACTAAAATTGAAAACGCAGTAAATATTTTAATTGAAAAGTGTATCTACACACAAAAAGTAGAATTCCCAAAAATGGAAACAGATAGTTTTTCTCTACTATTGGAAAAACAAATTCTCTTGCAAATAGAATCAAATCCTGAAAAATTCAAAATCAACCCAAATTCTCTTGAATTTAATAAAACACTACTTTAATTAGCTGAAATTAAACTTGAAAGAAAAGCACCCAAGAGTGTTGTTTAAGCTTTTGGTTTTATTGAAGAATTTCAGGAAATGTCAAAACTGGATAATGGAATTGCTAAGAATGTAATCAATGGCTATGGCAAATTGATTAAGGGATTGCAGGGTTATATCTTATATAGATTAAATTCGGTTGGATTTGGTGTTAAAGAATTTTTTTTTGGATAAATTGAAGCCTAAAGTAGAAAGAGAGAAAGAACTCTTCTTATTTGAACAGCACCTTTATAGATTCCTTCCAAATTCAAAATATTCAGCAAAAGAAATTTGGGATCAATTATAACGACCCCACAGATGCTAATACTACGGCTTTATACAATGGTAACATCAGCGAGAAGCACTGGAGAACGCAAAACATATCTAAGGATAAACGTATGTATAGTTATGAGTATGATGCTTTAAACCTGTTGACAGAAGCCAACTATAGTAATTTAGATAGTGGTTTGGCTGGTAATGAAGCAGAGAATTTTTATGCAGGTGGATTAAGCTATGATAAGAATGGAAATATTAAAAGATTGATCCATTATAGATTAAAAAAACAGAACCTACTAACTCGCCTATTTCTGGACCAAGTGCACCTGTGTTTGGAGGTGATGTTATTACCTACGAATTAATAGATAATTTGACTTATATTTATAACGATTCCAGTAATCAGCTTAAAAAGGTACAAGATTATAGTTTTAGACCAAGTGGTCTTAATCAGCCCTGTTCTGAGAATACTGCTTATACTTATGATGCTAATGGTAATATGATTACAGATGAGAATAAAGACAATGCCAATATTGATTATAATCACTTAAATTTACCAAAACGAATAGAATTTGAGACTTAAAGTAGGTCAGAAAAGTATATTGAATATGCTTATGATGCAACAGGGGTGAAACAAAAGAAAGTGGTGCAAGCAGTAAACAGTTCACAAACCAAGTATGCGGGTGGATTTATTTATGAAAGCTCCTCAACAGGGATTACAGGATCAACTGGCTTAGCTTTAAAATTTTTCTCTAGTCCCGAAGGCTATATAGATTTCAACAACCACGCCGTTTTTGATTTCATCTATCAGTACAAAGACCACTTAGGGAGCATAAGACTGTCCTACTCCGATAGCGATAAAAACGGCTCTATCAATGCCAATACTGATATCATAGAAGAAAAAAACTATTATCCTTTTGGACTTGAACATAAAGGGTACAATAATGTTGTGAACGGTACTGACCATCTTTATGGTTTTGGTGGTAAAGAAGAGAATACAGAACTCGGTTTAGAATGGTTAGATTTTGGAGCAAGAAATTACGATGCAGCTTTAGGACGTTGGATGAACCTGGATCCCTTGGCTGAAATGATGGAAGGCACTCACCTTATAATTATGGGTTTAGCAATCCGATGTTTTGGATTGATCCAGATGGTATGTTAAGTAAGCAAATGCTTACGGACGGTTTTTGGGCGGATACTGCAACAGACTCCAGTTCTAGTGCAGGTCATACGAGCACTTTTGATTCAACATCTTCTAGCGAAAGCCAAAGTTCAAATTGGAAATCTGCCTTTAAACAAATTGGCGAGGATCTTGAAAATATGGATACTAGTCTTGATGGTGGCGATGGTAATTGTTGTCCATATAATGGATTGTTTCCTATGAAAACACTCTTTCAAAAAATATCTTCTTCTTTAAGTGAGGATGTTGGGTTAAGTAATGATGCTATAAATAGTTTAGGAAATAAAATTCCTGATTATGTTATCAAAGCTATATTATCAACAAAACCAGTCGCATATTCACTAGAATTGACTGGTGCATCAGAAGCCATTGGAGCTTCTTCGATGTCTCCTTGGGGAGGTGTTTTCATCACAGCAGGTCCTGATATTGGTAAATACAAGAATTTCACCTCATTAGGTTTAGGTGCTGGTTGGATTAGTTCTAGTGCTATGGCCGTTGGATATAAATATTATTATTTAGGTAATGTTAGAAACTTCAGTATGGAAACAGTAGAAGGATGGGGGAATAACCTCAGCTTATCAGGTGGTGCTGGGGCTGCTGTTGGACTTAATTTGAGCTGGGTTGAAAATCAAAAGGCACCAGGTGAATATTTGATTGGAATTGGAGGTGGATTAGGAGTTGGAGTTGGTCCAACTATTATATCTGGACAGGCTACACGGCAAATGAATAAAATACATTGGTGATGAAAAATAATATCAAAATATCAGGAATTATATTTTGTGTGGGATTAATGATTGTATTGTTATTTTACTTTACTATAAAAGACTCAAATGAAATA
>NZ_PJBS01000313.1 GCF_002836055.1 Psychroflexus sp. MES1-P1E | reverse complement strand
CTCAACTAATTAAAGTTGAGGTTTAAAAGGTGGTGCCTCCAGGAATCGAACCAGGGACACAAGGATTTTCAGTCCTTTGCTCTACCAACTGAGCTAAGGCACCAGTTTTAATGCGGATGCAAATATAAAACCATTATTTAATTCTACAAAACAAAACTTGAAATATTCTTATCACTATCTTTGACTCCAAATTTTGACATGAATTTAGTTATTGACATAGGGAATACACTGGTTAAACTAGCAATATTTGATCAAGATCAACTGCTAGAAAACACGTCATCTTCTTCAGAAAATGTATTAAAACATGTAAATGATCTTATTGAAGCCTATCCTAAACTCAGTAATGGCATTATATCTTCAACAGCTCAAGCTCCGGAAGACTTAAAAAACAAATTGACTTCACAGTTAAATCTTGTTGATTTTACTCATCAAAGTAAAGTTAATTTTAAAAATAATTACACGACCCCTGAAACCCTAGGTTTAGATAGAATAGCTCTTATGGCTGCAGCTTCGGAAATTTATCCTAATGCTGATGTTTTGGTCATAGATGCAGGCACTTGTATTACTTATGATTTTTTGGACAAAAAAAATACTTACCAAGGAGGTGCTATTTCTCCAGGTTTACTAATGCGTTTTAAAGCGATGCATACGTTTACAGAAAAATTACCGTTGATAACGAAGTCTTGGCAAAACACATGTTTTATCGGTAAATCTACTCATGAAGCTATGCAAATTGGAGTTTTCAAGTCAGTTTGCTATGAAATCGATGGTTATATTGAAGATTATCTTGCTGATTATGAAGATTTAACAGTTGTTTTAACAGGAGGGGATTATTATTTGTTGTCAGCATCTATAAAAAATAGCATATTTGCCACTTCGAATTTTTTATTAAAAGGTTTAAATAAAATTTTACAACTCAATTCAAATTAATGCTCATTAGATTTATTCTTTTTACTTCGGCACTACTTTTAACGACTTCTTCTGCTTTAGCACAAGAAAATTCATCCTCACCTTATTCTTTTCTTGGAATTGGGACTAAAGCCTTTAGAGGAACTGTAGAAAACAGATCTATGGGTGGATTAGGAATGTTGGGGGATAGTATTCATTTGAATTTAAAAAATCCAGCAGCCTACTCAGATCTGAAGTTAACAACTTTTACCGCTGGAGCTACAACCAATTCAGTCGAATTGGAGTCTGCTTCTGGTTCTGATGACTTAGATTATTTGACTTTGGATTACATTGCTATTGGGCTTCCTTTTAATAATCTTGGTGTAGGTTTTGGAGTCAAACCTAGAAGTGCCGTGGGTTATGAGTTAGAAGAAAGGACCACGACAACTGTATCACGTCTAAACGGAAGAGGTGGGTTAAATACGGTTCACTTTTCTGTAGGATTCGAGCCCTTTAAAAATTTTAGATTAGGAGGAACTATCAATTATAATTTTGGAGATATTGAGAATAAAAGTCTTATTTTTAGAGACCAGATTCAGTTTGCTTCGAGAGAACTTAATTTTGTCGACATCAATGGATTGTCTTACAATGTTGGTGCTCTCTATAAGTTTAATTTAAATGAAAAATTGACTATTGATACGTCTTTGAGGTACGAAACAGGTTCAAGCTTAAGTGTAAATAGTAGAAGAGAACTCGCTACTATTCAAATTGGCCAAAACGACACTGAAATTGTTGTAGATGAATTTGATGTCGAGCCTAGAGATTCTGAAATAAAATTACCAGAAATGTTAGCTTTTGGAGCTGGAATAGGGGAAGATAAAAAATGGTTTGTAGGTTTGGAGTACGAACATTACCAAGCTGGAGATTTTTCTTCACTTTCCTACAATTTTGGTCCTGAGGTAGCTCAAATTGACGCAGATGTTTTCCGTCTTGGAGGATATTTTATTCCTAGGTACAACGATCCCGTAAGTTACTTTAAACGAGTGGTTTATAGGGCAGGTCTTAGAATGGAGCAAACAGGTCTAGAATATCGAGGTGAAGGTATTGATGAGTTTGGCATATCATTTGGACTAGGTTTACCTGCAGGTCGGGTGTTTACCAATACTAATTTGGGAGTAGAGTATTTTGAAAGAGGAACAACTAATAATAATTTAATACAAGAAAAATTCATTAGTGTATTTTTGAGTTTCTCTTTCAACGATAAATGGTTCATTAAATCTAAATATAATTAAACACTTTAAAATTATGAAGTTTAAAATCGCTTTTACACTTTTTGGAGCATTCTTCGCTTTAAGTATAGCAAATGCTCAAGATTGTAATGTCACACTTAGCTTATTTAATGAGAGCGCAAAAGTCAAAAATTTTGACGATGCCTATCCTAAATATAAGGATCTCTTAGAAAATTGTGCTGATTTAAACATTCTTATCTATCAACGTGGAGGAAAAATGCTTGAAGATATGATAGATCTAGCAGAAACTGATGATGAGAAAACGCAGTTTATTCAGGAATACATTGCTAATCAAAAAATGCGATTAGAGAAATTCCCTAATGGTACCAAAGAAGGAGATATGCTAGCTGATATAGCAATGATCCAGTATAAAAATGAAATTGGGACTTTAGAGGAAAGACTTGAAGCTTTTGAAGATGTTGTTGAAATCGATAAGGACAATTTTTCTTCACCAGTAGCAATCTATGCCTACTTTAGAATCGCCAATGACTTAAACGATACTGGAGAAAGAGATATCCAATTTTTATTTGATAAGTACGACGAGGTCATTGACTTGATTGAAACTCAAGAAAATGACAAAGCAACTGAAGCAAAACCCTTAATAGAGAAACAAGAAGCGCAAGAAGAATTGACATCTAGAGAATCTAGGATTTTAAAAAATTCTGAAATCTATTTAAGAAATTACACTAAAATTAAAGGAAGTGTAAACTCTTTGTTAGGGTCTAAAGCAGATTGCGATAACCTAATCCCACTTTACAAGAAAGACTTTGAAGAAAAGAAAAACGATGTAGATTGGTTAAAAAATGCCAATGCGAGACTTTCCGCAAAAGACTGTACAGAAGATCCTTTATTTTTCAAAGTTTCAGAAGCTCTTCATCAAAAAGAGCCATCAGCAAATTCTGCTTATTCTTTGGGACAACTTGCAGAAGCCGATGGAAATAGATCAAAAGCACTAGAATATTTGAATGAAGCTGCCGAATTAGCTACAGATAAATTTAGAAAATCTAGAATTTACTATAGAATTGCCAATAATTATAAAGCACAAGGAAGTTTTTCTCAAGCTAGGAGTTATTACAGAAAAGCTTTAGACAACAAGCCTTCAATGGGGATCGCCTATTTAAAGATAGCGGATATGTATGCTAAAAGTGCAAATAACTGTGGTGAATCTGTTTTTGACAAAAGATCAGTTTACTGGTTGGCTGCAGATTATGCTTCAAGAGCTGGTCGTGTAGATCCATCTTTAAGTTCTACAGCTACTGCCACTGCAGCAAGCTATAAGGGAAGAGCTCCACAAAAATCAGACATCTTCCAAGAAGATGCAGCAGGTAAGAAAATATCTTTTTCTAACTGTTGGATACGTGAAAGTGTGGTTGTACCAACCCTCTAAAATGGCAAAAAAAGAATCACTCATTTACAAAAGCATTGCTGTATGTATTTTTACAGCAATGCTTTTTGCGTGTGAGGGAAACCTTAGAGATGTAAAGGAGATGGAAAAAGATTTTCTAGAACCTCAATCCAAGGTATATGACCTTAACCTTTTCTATACAGACAGTGGCTTTGTAAAAGCTAATTTGAGAAGTCCAGAAATGCTAGACTTCTCTAATAGGGAATTCCCTTTTAGAGAATTTCCTCAAGGTATTGAGCTCGATTTTTTTGAAGAAGACTCTAGTAAAAATACGGTAACTTCAGACTATGCTATTCAATATTTGGAAACTGGACTTATCGACTTAAGACAAAACGTAAGTATTGTGACCTCCGATAGTACAATTATGAGAAGCCCTCAACTTTATTGGGATCAAAAACGAGAATGGCTTTTCACAGATTACAATTACGAATTGCAACTTTCCAATGGAGCTAGAAACCAAGGAGAAGGCTTTGATTCCGATCAGAAATTTAATACCTTCAACTCAAGAACTAACACAGGTATCCAATATATCCAAGACCAATGAAATTTTTCAAATATTTTGAATTTGCCTATATCGCTTTCGCCATTTTTTTTATCATAGAAGCCATAAGGACTTGGGCAGATAGCGAAGGTAGAGCTTATCTATATCTATTTTTTTCTGCCCTTGCGGTGTTTATGTTTTTTTTCAAAAGACGTTTTAGAAATAAAATTGAACAAAAAAATAAACGATAATGAGTACAGAAGTCCTCATTATCGTTTTATGCTTGTTACTTTCGGCCTTTTTTTCTGGTATGGAAATCGCTTTTGTGTCTGCCAATAAGGTGCATATCGAACTTCAAAAGAACCAAAGCAACCTCATTGCCAGTGTGCTTAAAACCTTAACGAAAAAACCTTCCAAATTTATCGCTACAATGCTGGTAGGCAACAATATCGCTTTAGTGGTATATGGTTTTTTTATGGGCGATCTCATTATGAATTGGTTTGAAACTCTCCGGCCTTTACAAAATGAATTTTTTAGTTATCTTATTGTTGAAGCCAGTTTGTTTACGCAAACCTTAATTTCTACACTCGTCATTCTCTTTACAGCAGAATTTTTACCGAAGGTCTTTTTTCAGATTTATGCCAATGTATTACTCAAGGTATTCAGCGTTCCTGCATTTATTTTTTATTACTTATTCAGTTTTATTTCCAGTTTTGTGATCTGGGTATCTGATTTTATTCTAAAGAAAATTTTCAAAATTGAAGGGGATAAAGTGCAGCTCAACTTCAGTAAAGTAGAACTTGGTGATTACATCAACGAACAAATGGAAACCGTTGAGTTCAATCAGGATATAGATTCTGAAATACAAATATTTCAAAATGCTTTACAATTCTCCGAAGTTAAAGCTCGCGAAGTCATGATTCCACGTAATGAGATTGTGGCTGTCGATATTTCGGATGGCATTCAAGACTTAGTCCAAATTTTCACAAAAACCGGTTTGTCTAAATTACTAGTCTATAAAGAAAGCAACGACGACATTGTAGGCTATATCCATTCTTTTGAAATGTTTAGGAATCCACAAGACATCAAAAGTATCCTGATGCCAGTTGTTTTTGTGCCTGAAACGATGTTGGTTAAAGAAATCCTTAATATCCTTATTAAAAAACGAAAGAGTATTGCTGTGGTTGTTGATGAATATGGAGGAACAAGTGGTATGATGACAGTAGAAGATATTGTAGAAGAGCTGTTTGGTGAGATTGAAGACGAGCACGATTCTGTGGTTTTGGTAGAAGAGAAAATAAGAGGCAATTTTTATAAATTCTCAGCACGGTTAGATGTTGATTACATCAATGAAAAATATAAAGTAAATCTTCCAGAAAGTGAAAATTATGAAACTTTGGGTGGAATGATCGTAAATACGACTGAAGAAATCCCAGAGGTAGGTGAAGAAGTAGAGATAGATCAATTTAAAATAAAAATTCTGGAAGCTTCTAGCAAAAAGATAGAGTTGGTTTCTATTAAGCTTGACACCTCAGAATAGACCTATAGCTAGGTTATACTCTATGGTTTTATTTCAATTTTAATTCAAATTTATCACTTAAAAGAGTTTCAAATATTTTAAACGACAAAATTCTATATATGGGCTAATTATCTTATTTTCGCTCACTAGATTTCTTAAAATATCTTAAAATGGCAATACTCAGTAAAATTAGAGAACGAACAGTTTTTCTTATTGTAATTATAGCTTTAGCTTTATTTGCTTTTGTACTTACAGATTTATTCAAAAATGGAGGATTTTCTTCAGACAAAGCAACTAGCAGTGTTGGTGTAATTGGTGATGAAGAAATAGGTAGAGAAGAATTTGCTGCTGAAGTAGAAAATATCGTGCAACAAAGCCAAGGGCGAGTAAGCACATTGCAAGCGGCAAACCAAGCTTGGGAAAACAACTTACGCAGAACGTTGTTAGAACAAGAGTTTGAAAGCTTAGGTCTAGAAGTAGGTGCAGACCAGATCACAGATGCTATGTCTCAACAATTAGCTGGAGACCCAAGGTTTTCTAACGATGCTGGGTTTTTTGATGAAGCAAAATTAAAGCAGTTCATAGCTGAGTTGAAGATAACGTCTCCACAACAATATCAACAATGGGTTAACTTCGAGCAATCTATGGAAGTGAATGCTAAGTCACAACTTTATTTTAATATGGTGAAGGCAGGAGTACAAATTACCTTATTGGAAGGCAAACAAATTTATCACCAAGAAAATGACAACCTTACTTTTGAATTCGTAAAAGTTCCTTTTGATAAGGGTGAAGAAGTTGAAGTCACAAAAACTGATATTCAAAATTATATCAACGTCCACAAAGAAAGATTTCAGCAAGATGCTAAGCGTAATTTGGAGTATGTGTATTTTGAAGAAACACCTTCAGAAGAAGATAACTCTTTCGTTTTAGACGAGGTCACAAAACTTACGACTGACGAGAAGGTAGAAGAAGCGGAAGGCTTATCTAATTTTAATACTACAGATGATCTTCAAGAGTTTATTGCTGTTCATTCAGAGACGCCATACACTGATAACTATACCTTCGAGTATAACATGAAAGGTGAATTTGCCCAAGCTATTTTAGAGTTGGAGGTGAACGATGTTTATGGCCCTTATTATGAAAATGAAAGCTATAAAATCTCAAAACTCGTAGAGCGTACTCAAAAAGCAGATTCTGTAAAAACGAGCCATATTTTAGTTACTTATAATGGTTCTCGAGTAGATGCTTCAGTAACTAGAACAAAAGAGGAAGCCAAATTTCTAGCAGATAGTTTAACGGCTGTGGTGAGTAAAAGCTCCAGCAAGTTTGCTGAGTTGGCTGGTGAATTTTCTTCAGATCGCCAAAGTGCAGAAAATGGAGGTCAACTTAATTGGATCATTTACGGAGCTCTTGTTCCAGAATTCAATGATTATGTATTCGATGAAGCTAAAGTCAATAGTTATGGACTTGTAGAAACCGATTTTGGATTTCACGTTATTTATCTTGAAGACAGGACCTCTCTTAAAGATGCTTTAAAAGTAGCTACAGTCACTAAAAGAGTCGAGCCTTCAGAAAAAACACTAAACGAACTATACCGATCGTCTAGCAAATTTGAATTATCAGCAAAAGATAATGACTTTAGAAAAGAGGCTGATAGTACCGGTCTTACTGTAAAGCCTGTTAATGGAATTAATAAATTGGATGAAAGTATTCCAGGTGTAGGTCGTCAACGCTCTATCGTAAAGTGGGCTTTTGAGGGAGAAACTAAGACAGGAGATATTAAGAGTTTTGATACAGGAAGCGGATACATTGTGGCAAGAGTGACTAAAACTTCTAAGAAAGGCTTACAGTCAACAGAAGAAGCCTCTGCCATTGTTACCCCGATTTTAAGAAAACAAAAACAAG
This sequence comes from Psychroflexus sp. MES1-P1E, assembly GCF_002836055.1. Classification (GTDB taxonomy): domain Bacteria; phylum Bacteroidota; class Bacteroidia; order Flavobacteriales; family Flavobacteriaceae; genus Psychroflexus. The sequence continues at coordinate 45,956 of NZ_PJBS01000313.1, read as the reverse complement.
CTGAACAAATTAAATCCCAAATAGAAGGGAAAGACTTGAATGCTGTTGCTATATCATTTGGTGTAATCAAACAAAAAGCATCTTCGGTTAACATCAGCAATCCATTTATTCCTGGAGGTGGGACAGAGCCCAAAATAGTAGGTGCTGCTTTTGCTATGAGCGTCAATGATATTTCTAAACCTTTACAGGGAAAAACGGGGGTATATGTTATAAAACTTCTGGAGAAGAATGGTGCACAAGCTCTACCATCTTATAGAGCTGTTGCTAAAGAAGAAACAGAGAAAAGAACACGCTCTTTATTAAACCCTAGAACAAGCCCTATTATCGAAGCTTTAAAGAACAGTAAAGAGATAGAGGATAATCGTCATTTGGTGTACTAATCACTAGGTATTTACTACTAACTTACAAAACCCCTTTTAGTCCTTACTAAAAGGGGTTTTGTTTATAAAGCCATATCTGAATAGTTCAAAATAGTAGGATAGCCTTTAGATTTAAAATAGGATTTCGGATTGCTTTTACTTACGGCCATAACGAAATCTCCTCCCCAAGCTCCAAGACTTTTTATGCTACCCCGAAAATCAGCAAATAAGCGGTTTTGAACAGGCTCTAATTGAAGAATTTCAGATAGGAGAGATTCGTGACGGTCTATTAGGCTTTGAAAATGCTCTAAAGATTTAACCGCCAACATTTCTGAGGTGATCTCATCAGTTTTTGAAATGTAATCCGCGAGTTGTAATGGTTTGCTTTTCCTATAATTAAAGATAGCACTTCGGCTATTTTGTTTTTGACCTAAATGCACAAAATACACATGAGATTTTATCGCTTCTGGGATTTTTGCAAAGTCTACTGTTGGTAGATGGTTTTCGAGCTGGTATATTAAAGCTGAACCAGACTCAGCACAAGCAACATCATAACCGCTACCTCCAAAAGTTTTAGCTAATAATTTATAGGGATTTACATTCGTCCACTTTGCAATATTAGCTATTAAAGTAGACGATGTTCCCAAGCCCCAATCTCTAGGAAACTCAAGATGAGTTTCGAACCGATAGTTTTGAGTAAAGACTTTAGGATTCAATTGAAAAGCTTCATATAAGATCTGAAAAAGCCGAGTCTCTATATCAGATTCAGATGTTTTGTTTTGTTTTGTTATGGATAAAAGATCAAATTCAATATCTAGCCAAACTTCGTTTTGTTGAGTGTAGCTTATCCATCGTGAAAATTGGCTTGACGAAGGAGAGACTTTTAAGTGTTGCCCAAATTTGCAAGGTATCGCCAAGGCTTTAGCTCCATCGAGTACTAAATATTCTCCTGTAATAAGAAGCTTGCCGTGGCTGTAAAACGTTTGTGTGTCCATTAGGAACGTAGTCTTTCTAGTAAGGAAATCACTTCAGAATGTGTCACTGTATGTGTTTTGAAATACTCCACAGCTTGCATTCGCTCACCTTTGTTAGCTTCAAATTGATTTAAAATATTCATCAAGTGCATTTTCATATGCCCTTTTTGTATACCAGTAGTCACTAAAGAATCGATGGCGGCAAAGTTTTGAGCAAGACCTGCAACTGCTGTAATTCGCATCAGTTTTTCCGCGCTTGGATTTCCCAACATGGCTAAGGAAAGCTTAACTAAAGGGTGTAAGCTGGTAAGGCCTCCAATGGTCCCTAAAGCAAGAGGAATTTCTATCCAAAATTTAAAAACACCATGCTTAGCTTCTATATGGGTTAAGCTCGAGTAACTCCCTTCTTTAGCTGCATATGCATGAACGCCTGCCTCCACAGCTCTAAAGTCATTTCCCGTAGCTAAAACCAAGGCATCAACACCGTTCATAATTCCTTTATTATGAGTGACTGCCCGGTAAGGTTCTATTTTGGCGATTTTAATAGCTTGTGAGAATTTTTTAACAAAATGATTAGCTTTTTCTTGTGTTTCGCCAAGGTCTGAAATCAGGCAAGAGACTTCAGCTCTTACTAAACATTCTGGAACATAATTAGACAGAATGCACATAATCACCTCTGGAAACTCGTTTTGAGTTTTAAAAGCTTCATAAGTCGAGGCTTCTGTTTCAAGAGTTTGTCCAAATTGCTCTAAACAAGAATTAATAAAGTTGGCTCCCATAGCATCCTTAGTTTCGAAGGTGCAATACAGCTGAAAGTAATTATCTAGCTGTTGAGTTTTGTCTATAAGTTGAATGTCTTTGATACCACCCCCGCGTTTCACCATGTTTTTGGTAATGCCAGTTGTTGCCGAGAAAAATAAAGGCTTTATCTGTGTAAAAAAATGCTTAAGTTCTTCCGTGTCTCCTTTGAAATCAAAATGAACATGGCCTACCTTAGTTGTGCCAAGTACTTCAGTTTTGAATCCGCCTTTGTCTTGCCAAAACTTTGCAGCTTTACTAGCAGCTGCGATTACAGAGCTTTCTTCTATAGCCATTGGGAGAGCGTAAAGCTCACCATCAATATCAAAATTAGGAGCAATGCCAAGTGGTAAATAGTAATTTGAAATGGTGTTTTCGGTAAATTCGTCATGTAATCTCTGTAACAATTTGTCAGAATTCCAATACTGTTGAATCACTGTTTTAGCCTTTGGGTAATTTGATAAGTAATGATCTGTAACCCATTTCACTTTTTCTCCTTTGGTCAACTTGGAAAAGCCAGATATCTTAGACATTTTTATACTTTAGAATTGATTGACAAAGATACACATCATAAAATATAAGTGGCTTTAAGCCCGCAAAAAACTGATTCTAAAAAGAGCCAAAGTCATCATTAGTTTAGCAGTGACATATAATAACTTATAGTATTTAGAGTTTAATTGAAAAAGTAATCGATTTTAAATGTTTTTTTAGTAAAATTGATCTCCAAAATATAGTCTATGAAAAGTCCACGTGCTTTTATTTATTTTCTCTACGTCTTTCTCACCTATTCTTCAACTCTTTTATACGCCCAAAATAAAGAAATAACTTTAGAGGAGATCTGGGGTGGCGAGTTTAGCCAAGAAAGAATGCAGTCTCTTCAGTCTCTTAAGGATGGTAAATCGTATATAGTTCAAGATTACGATGGAGCTAGTCAAGATATGAAAGTCGAGATATATAGTTATAAGACTGGTGAAAAAACAGGAACTCTCGTAAGTAGTAAATCTATTCCAGAGTTGGATATGTTCCAGACTTTTCAATTAAGTACCGATGAAACTCAGCTTATCTTAGGAACTGAGGTGGAATCTATTTTTAGGAGATCATCACAAGGTATTTATTATGTCTACGACTTGTCTTCAAAATCATTATCCAAAATTGATGAAGTCAAAATTCAGTCTCCTACTTTTTCTCCAAAAGGAGGTAAAGTCGCCTATGTGAAAAACAACAATATTTATTCTTACTTCATTTCTACTGGAGAAACCACTCAAATCACCTCCGATGGAAAGAAAAATGAAGTGATCAACGGGGTTACAGATTGGGTTTATGAAGAAGAATTTGCTTTTGTACGGGCTTTTGAGTGGAGTCCAAACGGAAATCAAATGGCATTCCTAAGATTCGATGAGAGTGACGTTGCAGAATTTTCTATGGATCTATACGGAACTTATGGACAGAGTTTATACCCATCTCAAGACGTATTTAAATATCCAAAAGCGGGGGAAGACAACGCAAAAGTGAGTTTACATCTTTTTGATTTTGAAGAAAACTCTATTTCTAAAATTGATTTAGGAGAGTATGAATACTTACCAAGGTTGAAATGGACAGCCGACGAAAATCTTTTTAGTGTACAAAGTCTTAATAGATACCAAAATGAGTTGAAGGTCTACCTCGTTGACACTAAAACTAATGAAGCCAAGTTAACCCTCACCGAAAAAGATCCTGCTTATGTGGATGTTACCGATGATTTAACTTTTTTGAATAACAACAGTTTTATCTGGACGACTGAAAAAGATGGATGGAAGCATATTTACCATTACGCACAGGATGGAAGTTTAATTAATCAAGTGACCAGCGGAGCTTGGGAAGTGACAAATTTTTATGGTTTCGATGATAGATCTGGTAGAATTTATTTCCAAAGTACTGAAAATGGTAGTGTCAATCGGGATGTTTACTCCGTACTGGCCAACGGTAAAAATAAATTGAGATTAACGACTAAGACAGGAACCAATAGCGCTGACTTTAGTGCAGACTTCGCTTACTACGTGAATACGTTTACAAATACTGCAACTCCCGCTGTTTATACCTTACACAAAGCTAGTAACGGAGAGCTGTCAAGAGAGATAAAAGACAATAAAGCTTTATTGAATACAATAGAGGCTTACAACTTATCTGATAAAGAATTATCTACGATTGAAGTCAATGGAAATGAACTTAATATGTGGATGATTAAGCCTCCTAATTTCAACTCAGAAAATGAATATCCCATATTGATGTTTCAATATTCTGGACCTGGCTCACAATCTGTATCTAACAGCTTTTTTGGCACCAATGATTACTGGTATCAAATGCTTGCTCAGCAAGGGTATATAGTTGCTTGTGTTGATGGGAGAGGTACAGGTTATAAAGGGAGAGATTTCAAAAAAGTAACACAAAAAGAACTTGGTAAATATGAACTTGAAGACCAAATTTCTGCTGCAAAATTACTTGGTGAAAAACCATTTATAAATAAAGACAGGATTGGCATCTGGGGCTGGAGTTATGGAGGATTCATGTCTTCTAATGCCATCTTCCAAGCGAACGACGTTTTTAAAGCCGCTATCGCCGTAGCACCCGTAACTAGCTGGAGGTTTTATGATACGGTCTATACAGAACGCTATATGACAACACCTCAGGAAAACGCTGCTGGATATGATGAGAATTCGCCAATTACTCATGTGGATGAATTCAATTCTGGCAATTACTTATTAGTTCACGGTAGTGCAGATGATAATGTACATGTGCAAAATACCATGCAACTGATTGAGGCATTAGTACAAGCAAATAAACAGTTTGAATGGAGAATATACCCAGACAAAAATCATGGGATTTACGGAGGTAATACACGTCTTCACCTTTATACCTTAATGACAAATTTTATTAAAGAAAAGCTCTAACCTATATGGAAACCACAATTAAACCAGCTTATCAAAAAGAATTATTTGGACACCCAGCAGGTCTTTATATTTTATTTTTTACAGAACTATGGGAACGCTTTTCCTACTATGGAATGCGTGCCATACTTACTCTTTATATGCTAGCGAAAGTCAGTTCAGATAATCCTGGTTTAGGTTGGGAAGAAGGCAAAGCTTTGGCCACTTATGGCTGGTATACAATGCTCGTTTATGTGGTGTCTATTCCTGGAGGAATTATCGCTGATAAAATTTTAGGTCAAAAAATGTCGGTGATGATTGGAGGATGGTTACTCGTCGCAGGCCATGGAGTCTTATCTATTGAACAAGATTGGGCGTTTTTCAGTGGCTTACTCCTTATTGTGCTTGGTGTGGGTATGCTAAAACCCAATATATCTACTATGGTAGGTGGTCTCTATAAAGAAGGAGATGCTAGAAGAGACAAAGGCTTTTCCATTTTCTATATAGGTATAAACGTCGGGGCTGCTATTGCTGCTATTTTAGTAGGATTGGTTGCTAAAGAATATGGATGGCATTATGGTTTCGGCCTAGCCGCTATCGGTATGGTGATAGGCCAGTTGGTTTATATTTATGGACAAAAATATTTGACTCATGTTGGAAATAAACCTGACCCAAATTCTACCGAAGAAGCTTCCGTCTCTATTAAAGAGATTTTTCAAAGAATGCTGTCTACTAAAAAATCCTTAGTTGTTTTAATTTTGCTATTGGCTATTTCTTTTGTAATCCCTCTCCAATTTATGGAAAGCGAAGTGACGGCTTATATCGTTTTCTTTATTTTTCTATCTGTTGTAGTTGGGTTTATGATGACCGTTTATGAAGATCTTAATGGTAATGTAGAGAAAGATAGGTTCATTGTCTTACTTCTATCTTTTTTGATCGTCATTGTTTTCTGGGGAGCTTTTGAACAAGCAGGGGGCTTATTAAATATTTATGCTCAACAAAAAACAGATAGATTTTTACCTGTTTTTGACTACACAGTTCCTGCTGCGTTTTTTCAATCTTTAAATCCTACTTACATCATTTTATTTGGTATTCCAGTTGCTGTATTCTGGGCTTGGATGAAAAGGCGTGGAAAGGAAGCCTCTTCTATATTTAAGATGGCTATTGGTGTTATTATTATGGGACTCGGCTTCGTCTTTATGGTATTTGCTACCTTAGATTATGAAGCCAATGGTGAAGCGGCAATCTATTGGCTTATTTTTGCGTATTTACTTCACACTATTGGAGAGCTTTCTGCCTCTCCAGTAGCGCTTTCTTTTATCACAAAGTTAGCTCCGTTACGTTATGGAGCGCTTATGATGGGGTTATACTTTGCTGCAACTGGTTTAGGAAACAAAGTTGCTGGAATTATAGGTGAATCCTCTCAAGCTGAAAGCATAACTGTTGTACTTAAAGCAGATCAAGATCAGCTGATGCGTTTTGTTCCGAATCATGAAACAGATAGCATTTTTCAAAAAAACAAAGCGTTTACACTAGAAACCCAACTTTATAAAAATGCCTCTGATGAAGTTATTTTTGAAGAAGTAAATACAGATGAAAACATAAATTCACTATTTGCTTTTAAAGAAGAAGGATCAAAATTAGAGTTAATGGATAGGATAGAGCCTTATGAAGCCTCTGTAGATGATAAGTTATTGACTTACTTAAAATTTGACTATAAAGAGGGTCGTTATTTAGGTAGAGTGGATGTGGATCAATTCCAAACAGACCTTGAGTTTAAAACTTTTATGGGGATTATTATCTTTACAGTAGCCTTTGGGGTTTTAGTTATTTTACTATTAAAACCATTAAAACGTTTAACCCATGGTGCTGAAGAAAAAGAAGTGGAAGGTCTAGAAGGCGAAGGCTTTGAAATAGCAGATGATGAAATTAAATAAAAAGTTATGAAGTACTGGTCCACAACTATAATGCTCTTTTTTATTACCTCGCTCTCCGCCCAAGTGGAGTGGATGAGTATGAACGAGGCTTTACAAGCTCAAAAGGATGAGCCTAAGAAGATTTTTGCAGACTTTTATACAGACTGGTGCGGGCCTTGTAAAGCCATGGATAAAAATACGTTTGCTCATCCAGAGGTCGCAAAGTATATCAATATGCATTACTATCCTGTAAAATTTAATGCTGAAGGCACCGAGAAAGTCTTTTATAAAGATTTTGAATATACCAATCCTAACTTTAAACCCAACCTTAAAGGAAGGCGTAATGCACAGCATTTTTTCGCTAATGCGCTAAAGGTGTCTGCTTATCCAACGGTGGTCTTTTTCGATGAGGAAGCCAATGTAATCTCACCAGTTGTAGGCTACAAAACCCCTGAGCAATTAGAGCTTTATCTGAAAATGATAGCAACTGGCGCTTACAAAGAGTTAACCACTCAGGAAGCTTGGAAAAATTACCAATCAAAATTCGAAAGTACATTTTAACACTAATCTTTAGGAAATATATAAGCTCCATCTTCCCAAGTGGAATGAAAGTGAATACCCACTAGTTGCGCAGAATTTCTCCAACGTTCAATATCAGTCTTATAGTTACTTCCATCTGCAATCACTTGTTTAGGCCTTAAATCTTGCAGTAATCTATCAAAATTGAGATCTGGCGAATCTTTCAAAAGGATATAGGTGGGTTCAAAATTTTCTTTGGGATATGCAGGAATACTGTCTAAAATGAATAAAATTTCAGAAGGATTTATTTTATAACTAGATTTAAATTCTGAAAAACCAATGTGTTTGATACCTTTCAAAGTTTTGTAATTCTTAAGGTGATAAGTCAATTCGAGGGACTCTATGTCTTGAGGCTGATCAGAAAATAAGGTCAAATGCGACCCTATCAAAATCCCTAGTTGAGAGTCTCTATAGGTTTGAAATATAACGATTTCTTTCTGCTGAATTTGATCTCGGTTTTCCATATAAATAAAGAGAAGCAAAACCACTAGTGATAAATTCAGAATAAAATAGCTTCTTAACTTTTGCTTTGAATCCCATAGAATTAAGCTAAAAAACAACACTAAGCTGGATATCAAGATAGCCTTTGTAAAGTAGATGTCATTAATAATTAAGCTTTCTTGGGAAGCTATCCAGTCGACTACCCAAAGGAGTGCATCTAGTGAGCTAGCGTATAGGGTTACAAGAGTTTCTGGTAGTAAGTTGAAGAGGCTTAAAGCGATAATAATGATACCTCCGCCTAAGAGTATGCCTAATCCTGGAAGGATAATGAGATTACTCACTAAAAATAACCCAGGGAATTGATGAAAGTAATATAAACTGAGGGGAAGTACGCCAAGTTGAGCAGTAATAGTCACACAGGAGATATCCCAAACTTTTCGGTCCAAATAATAACGAGGGCTGTAAAGTTTAGATAGTCTTGGTTGAAGAATAACAATGCTGATAACAGCCATGTAACTTAATTGAAAACCAACCTGAAAGAGGAGATAAGGATTAATCATAATCAAGAAAACAGCCGACAAAGCCAAGGTGTTAATGGCACTTGTTTTCCGTCTATAGTTGAGGGCTATGCTTAAAAAAGAAAACATGACCGCTGCTCTCAACACCGAAGGTGTATAGCCGGCAAGTGTGGCAAAACCCCAAATACCAATAAGAACCAGACTATTTCTTAATACTCTACCGTAGCGAAAACTTAAAAGACCTTTGGTGACAAATTGTAAAATGATAAGGATAATACCCACATGTAATCCAGAGACAGCTAAGATATGAACCACACCAGCTTTAGAAAATTGGTCATAGGTTTCTGGATCTATATCTTGTTTTTGGCCAAGCAAAAGAGCCTGTATGATATCCAATTGAGCTTTGCTGAAGTCATGCTTCTGGAGCGAAATTTGAATGGTTGATCTTATTTTTTCACCAAAAGCTAAAAAGCTAAATCCTACTTCTTTTTCGATAAGTAAGGAATTGTATTTTGCAGATATAAAATGACTCATCTGCTGTGTAGCCATGTAGTTTTTATAATTAAATTGTTGAGGATTTTGAGGATTCTTAAAGAGTTGCATTTGTCCAAAACCTGAAACCACAGCGTTTGCAGGTAAATTTGAACCAAGACGCTTAAAAATTTGTAATAAGACTTTCCCCTCATAGGGCTTAGAATTAATGGACTGTATCTGGAGCTCAAACGTGTCCTTAAAAGCATTGGATTTTAAAGCTTTAATTATACGACCTTGGAATATAACAGGATTTTGTAAAGTAGAGTCAATAGTTATAAATCTACTATAATGAGAATCTTGATGCTTAGGAAGGTGTATTTTGGTATTAAGAAACCCGATTGACATTAAAAACAAAAGAGAAAAAGCAGTGAACATCAATTTTGTTCCAGGAAATCGTTTTACCACAAAAAAACTTATCAAAAAGAGAAGAAATATGACTAGGTTGAGAGTGATATAAAGAGAAAAATCTTGTCCAATTTCAAAAAATCCAATCCAACTTCCCAACAAGAAAACCGTGCATATCTGCAAAACTGGAAGATTGGAGTACTTCATCTTTTAAAATTCTGAACTTAATTCATCACTCGCATGCTTTTTACATAATTTTTTTTCCAGAACGGATTGTTGATAGAGGAAATCATAACTCCTCTGGAGCTAGAGGAATGAATAAAATCAATCGTTTGTGGTGTTTTTTTGACTACTAATCCTACATGGTTAATTCTCCTCCTGTTTTTGGAAATTTTAAAAAAAACGAGGTCTCCAACGTCTACCTGCCTTAGCTTTAATTTTTTTCCCGTCTTGGACATGTCCCTAGAAGTTCTTGGTAACTCTACTCCATATTGCATAAACGAGAGCTGTATTAATCCTGAGCAGTCCATTCCAGAAGAAGTTGTTCCTCCATATTTATAGGGAGTCCCGAGGTATCTTTTAGAATAATCAACAACGTTTTGGATAGTACTAGACCTTTTAAGTTCAGCTTGTTGAGCTCGTTTTGAACTACCACAAGAACTTAAGACCGCTATAAAAATTAAAGATGATAAAAGATTGTATTTAATTTTTATAAAAGCAGAACTACCAGAATTTCCAAAACTTCTTTTTTGAAGGTGTTTCGCCATAAGCGTAACCATAACCATAGGCATAACCATAAGTATAACCATATTTATAAGCACTAATTCCTGATTCAGGCAAACCATTTATTATAAGGCCAATGTTTATTAATTTTTTATCTTTATAAAATTCATTAATATGAGGCATCAACCTAATATCGGTAAGGCCTGCTCTTGTTACGTATAAGGTAGAATTAGCAAATTTGGAAATCAAAGCGGTATCGGTTACCAAAATAGTTGGAGCAGTGTCTATAATTACATAATTATATTCCGCTTTTGCAGCATTAATCATTTCTTCGAAGCGCTCGCTCATGAGTAACTCAGCTGGGTTGGGTGGGATTTGGCCAGAGAGTACTATATCCAATTTGGAATCTTTCATTTTATTCTTAAAAATCAAATCTTTAAATTTTACAGAATCATCATGCAAGAAATTTGTAACACCAATATGATCTTTTTTAAGGTCTAAATAAGTGTGTAATTGTGGATTTCTTAAGTCACATCCTATCAACAGAACTTTTTTACTAGTGAAGTCCAAGGCATTTGCTAAATTGATAGAAACGAAAGTTTTGCCCTCGGCTTTAGTTGTTGATGTTACCATAATCACTTGGCCTTCGGGAAGTTTTTTATGATCGCTTTTCTTAGGGTTAAGGTAGTTTAAATTAGTCCTTAAAATTCTGAAAGATTCTGCAACAGCGCTTCTTTCGTTAGATTCGATAATAGTATTTTCTTCTTTTTTTCGCATTGGGATTTCTGCCACAATAGGAATGTTGGGTAGATAAAATTTTATCTGATCTTTAGATTTTAACTTGGTATCCAGCAAGAATGCTAAAAACAGAATACCAAACGGAATTAAAAAACCAATAACTCCACCAGCTAGCAAAATCACTCTTGATTTAGGGCTTATTGGCGAATCAGAGGTATAGGCAAAATCTACAACCTTAATCACTGGCGCAGTAATAGCATTAGACAAAGCAGCTTCTTCTCTTTTCTGAAGCAGAAATAAATATAGTTTTTCTTTAATAGCCTGTTGGCGTCGAATAATCCTAAACTGCTTTTCTTGCTCTGGTAGTTGTCCAAAATTCCTGTCAAAAACCTGCTCTCTATTTTGAATATTATCTAAAGTAATATTCAGGCTTTTGATATACCCATCTATCGTATTAAGTATGTTGTCTCGCAAACGTTTCATTATGCGATTAGCTTCAATAATCAGGGGATTGTTTTTTGTTGAAGACACCATAAGCTTTTGCCTTTCAATAATTTTTTGGTTGTAGGATTCTGTAAAGGTATTGAGGTTTGAGTTGTCTATTCCAATATTCGCAGGTAACAATTCAAATTCATCCTGATTAAGAATGACTTCCTTAAAACTTTCGGTTAACTCAATTTGGGTTAAAACTTCGTAACGTTTAAGCTCGGCCTGATTGCTTTTAGTTATAATTTCCCCTGCGCTAGTCTCTAGGGTTATTAAGTCGTTTACTTTCTTAAAATCTACCAAACCACTTTCTACGGTGTCTAATTCATTTACTAAGAAAGCAAGTCTTTCAATAACAAACTCCTCAGTCCTCTTAGCAACCAAACGTTTGTCTGAAACACCATCTTCGTTAAATTCGCTAACTAAAGTATTAAGCACATCTTCGTTCTTTTGTGGATTTTGACCCGATATCGAAATATCCAGAATTTCACTGCCTTCTCCTAGCATTTCAATCTTGAGACTTCCCGCAAAACTGGCTTCTAGACTTTCCTTGCTTCTTCTAGAGAAACTAAAAGGAGAATCTATAATTGATTTAAGATCTCCATCAAAATTGGGATTAAAATCAATCACAAACCTTTTGTCTTCTACATCAACAGTTTCCCCTGGATTGAAGGTTTTTTTGAAATTAGTTTCCGGATTATAAAGCTCAAATTTTGTTAGACTTGTGAAGGTCACTTCATAACTCCCAGGCATATTCTTGAAGTCTTCCTCATTTGACCATTCCACTAGAAAAGGGACCTCATTTTTCCAAATCTCTGACGCTTTTAGGTTTCCAGACTGAAAATAAGTAATTTCTAAGTTTAAATTATTAATGACCTTTTGAGCTATTCTTCTCGACTTAATAAGTTCCATTTCGTTCTCAAGGTTTATTCTACTCCAGTCAAAAAGTGGTGCACTACCTTGTAGCCCTGATAAATCCAAGCCTCCTTCATCTTTTAAAATTTTTATTTGGGTAGCCGTTTTATAAATTCTAGTTGTATACCTTAAATAAATAAAGGAAACACTCAAACAAATAAATACCGACACCACGAACCAAGGCCAATATTTTAAATATTGGAATACGATTTGTTTAATATCTACTTCACTTTTTAGTTCTTCTTGGACTGAAGTTGATTGATTTGAATTTATATTTTCAGACATAGTTATCAACGAGTAATTAATAGGGTTAGAGTAGTAAGAAATGAAATCACAGAAATCACTGTGCCAATATTACTTATGAAACCAGCAGAAGCGATTTGTGGCTTATTAGGTTCAACATAAATAATGTCGTTTGGTTTTACATAGGCATATTCTGTATTCATCCAATCAGTTTTGGTCATATCTATACGTTTTACAACTCGTTCTCCTTCAAGTTGCCTTATGATTAAAATATTTTCACGTTTTCCTCGTATAGTAAGACCCCCAGCTATACCAATCGCCTGTTGTAAAGTAATATTTTCTTCAGTTGTTTCGTATGTTCCTGGACTTTTTACTTCTCCTTCAAACGTGAATTTAAAGTTAATTATTCTTACCCGGACAGTTGGATTTGTAATAAACTCCTTTAACAATTTTTCTAGATATAATTCTAATTCTTGAGTATTTTTCCCTTTTACTTCAATTTTGCCTAATTGGGGAAAGTTTATTTTACCATCGCTATTTACCAAATACCCCATCAATTTTAGCATTTCAACGTTTTGGACTGCCTGTCCGCTATTTCCTCCAGTGTTAAATTTATAGGGCGCTACACTTTCAGTATTTAATGCGGCAACTTCAATATTTAAAATATCGTTTATCTGGACATCTGTATGTGAATAGACATCAGAAACTGGTTCTAGTTCTTGACGATCAATATCTTGATAATAGACAATTTCTTTAGGCGAAGTACAGCCGATGATTAAAAAAGGAATAAAAAAGGTGGTTAATTTTTTCATTTTGAAATGTTAGCAAATTTTTACAAATTACACTCTTTTTTTTAACATAAAACTCAAGTATGGTTTAAAATAGAAAATATTATATCATTAACTTTTATGCTCCAATTTGTTGTTTGATGATTTTAATGATTAAATTTGTTTAGAAAACTTTAACTAACTTTCTAAAATAACATTCATCAATTTATGAATATCTTAAAACTATTAAAGCAAAGAGCCTTAGTTATACTTAAAGGTCTCGTGAAGAATTACGTACCGAGAAGTATCATCTTCTCTATCGATACCATAATAGTCTTTCTTGCTGCCCAATCAACTTTCTTCCTTATTTCTACCATTTCAAAACCTGAACCGCAATATTTCAACTTTAGCCTTAATCTTTGGGCTATCTTCGGCATACAGATCATTATTTTTCTATTACTAAAATCTTATGCTGGTATTATAAGATATACAGGATTCAGGGATGCCATTAAGCAATTGCAAACTACTATTTTGGCTGTTATATGTATTATTGTTATTAATCAAATATGTTTCCAAACCTTAGGAAAAAAAATTATAATAGAAGCAGGTGCAATCGTATATGGTTTTATAGCCTTTTCAACCTTGTTTTTTTTCAGGGTATTAGTTAAACGCCTTTATCAACTTATTCATTCAGATTCAACATCTTCTCGTGCTTTGATTTTAGGGACAAGTCTTACCGATGTTGCTATTGCTGAAAGTATTATTGCAGACACTCAAAAGAAATTTAATGTAGTAGGTTTTATGAACGAATCTGGTGAACTCAAACGAACCAGGATTTTAACCTTACCAATAGTCACAATTAATCAACTACAGCATAAGAACATAAGGGGCGCAACTTGTATTATTATTTCTAGTCAGAAATTAAGGGAATTATCCACAAATCAGCCAGAATTTCTAGATAAATTACTTGTACTTAACTTCAAGATTTTTAAACTTCCAGAACTTCAAGATTGGGACGGTGAAAACATCTCGGCTGAAATCAAAAAAATAAATTTGGAAGATTTACTCCAGAGGACACCCATTAAACTTCAAAAGAAGAAACTTAACTCTATTTATAGGGATAAAACCATCTTGGTTACGGGTGCAGCGGGGTCTATAGGGAGTGATATTGTAAAGCAGCTCATTCCTTTTAAGCCTAAAAAGATCTTGATGCTAGATCAAGCTGAAACTCCGCTTCACTTGATGAGTTTATTTATGGATAAAAAATTTCCAGAAATTCACTATGAAAAATTGATTGCCAATGTTCGTAATAAAAAACGCTTAGAATTTATTTTCGACCAGCACCAACCTGATGTGGTTTTTCACGGTGCAGCCTATAAGCATGTACCAATGATGGAGGCCAATCCTATTGAAGCACTTGATGTTAATTTCGTTGGTACTAAAAATCTAGTCGACTTAGCTTTAAAAAATAGAGTTGACAGATTCGTTTTTGTTTCTACAGATAAAGCGGTGAATCCCACAAATATTATGGGTGCTTCTAAGCGTAGTGCGGAAATTTATGTACAATCCGTTGCAAGATTAGAGACCACTGAGACTAGATTTATTACCACAAGATTTGGTAATGTACTAGGTTCCAATGGATCAGTAATTCCCCATTTTAAAAAACAAATAGAAGAATTTGGTCCTATTACGGTGACACATCCAGACATTACACGCTATTTTATGACGATAGATGAAGCGTGTCAACTAGTTCTAGAAGCAGGTGCCATGGGGTACGGAGGTGAAATTTATGTTTTCGATATGGGTAAGCCCGTCAAAATTGTAGACCTAGCTAAACAGATGATAAGACTTTCTGGTTTTATACCAGATGAAGACATCAAAATTGTTTACACAGGCTTAAGACCAGGTGAGAAGCTTTACGAAGAATTACTTGCGGATAAAGAAAATACTAAAGCTACGCATCACCAAAAAATATTGATTGCAAAGACAAGTTTTGCATTTGATAAATCCAAATTAATTTTATTAGAGAATCTTGTGAATCAAATTGCCAATAATGATGAATTCAAGTCTATTGAAATTCTCAAAAAATTGGTTCCAGAATTTATACCCTTAACAGAGGAACAGCGTCAAAAAAATGCTGTACAATTAAATTTCTAAAACATAACTGACTTCCGTATTTACCCAAGTCAAAAAATCTTCATCTTCTTTTGAAAAGGCATTTTTGGTGTGAGAATCGATATCGATTTGACCAATATTTTGTCCGCTAACAAAAAGAGGGATCACCACTTCAGATTTTACATAGATACTACAAGCGATATAATTATCTTGAGCAGTAACATCGTCTACCACAAATTTTTGGTTGGATTCTGCAACTTGGCCACAGATTCCTTTTCCGAAAGGAATTATAATATGGTCTGTAGGTTCTCCAGCATAAGCTTTTAAAATAAGCTCTCTTTTATCCCCATTTTTGAAATAAAATCCAACCCAATCGTAAGTTGTAACGTCTTTTTGGAGAATGCTGCAAACCTCCATCAATCTTTGATCGATGCCTAGGTTGTTTTGTTTTAAAATATCTTTTATACGGGGTTTTAAGCTTTCAAGGGTCATGAACTATATTTTAAGCAAAAGTATTTAATAATAGAGCAACACAGAAGAACGCTTTTCTATAAATTTGTTAAATATTAGCGAATGATTCTTTCTCAATTAAGTTTCAATAAGGGGTTTTGCTACAAATACAATAATTTGGAAATTTTTAGAAAAAATAAAGCTGTTATTAAGTTCCTAGGCGTTTTTTTTGGTACCTATATCCTTCTTACTATAGCCTATCAATTGTATCTAGATCACGCTCCAGATCAACCTTATTTTCCTGAAATTATCACCCATATGGTCGCTTTACAAACCGAAAGTTTGATTAGCTTATTTGGATATGAAACCAAAAGTATTCCCAGTCATTACGATCCTTCTATGCGTATTGGTATAAACGGAGGTTACTTGGTTAGAGTTGTAGAAGGTTGTAATGCTGTGAGTGTTATCATCCTTTTCTTAGCCTTCATTTTAGCATTTAAAAAGGACTTCAGGTCTACAGTTCTATTTATTTTTGCTGGGAGTGTTATTATTTATTCGCTTAATGTCCTTCGTATAGCCTTGCTTACAATTGGAATTTATGAGATACCAGAATATCAAGAATTTATGCACGGGACTTTATTTCCAGCTTTTATCTATGGATTGGTATTCTTGCTTTGGATCGTATGGATTAAAAATTACAAACCTAAAGTAAAACCTGTAAATGAATAAAGTCTTAAAAATTGGCTTGATTGGTTTTTTGCTTTTAGGGCTTGTGCTAATTCGTTTCTATGAGCATGAGCTCTTTTTAGATCCCTTATTGGAATTTTACAGCTCAGAGTCTAGTTACGCTCAAGCGCCAGAATTTGATGTCATGCAAGTACTTGGCTCAACAAGCTGGAGGTATTTACTCAATTCTATGATCTCTATAGCAATTATTGGGTTTGTTTTTCCTTATAGAAAAACTATACTATTTTCAATTGCATTTTATGTCTTGGCTTATTTGATTTTGACGTTCTTGTTTTGGTTATTAGTAAGTGATATGGAAAGAGAAAACTTTCTTACTATTTTTTACATCAGGCGTTTTTTAATTCAACCTATATTTGTACTAGTTTTGTTACCAGCCTTTTACTATCAAAAGTATACTGTTAAAGAAAAAGATTAATTCATAAAAATAACTACTTTTGAAGTGTGATATCATTTATCTCTAAAATAGGATCAATTTCTTTAGCCCTTATGGTGCTGGTCTCCACGATTTCATTTACCGTCGATGCTCATTACTGTGGTAATATTTTAGTAGATAAAGCTATTTTATCCAAAGCAAAAACCTGCGAAATGCACCAACAAATGCCTTCGGAAGACGAGGATAGTTGTTGCGATAACGAGGTTGAAACTATAGAGGGACAAGACATCCTCCAATTTTCTAAAGCTGAATTTGATTTGGATATTCCTTTAGAATTTACTGTTTTCAGTCTAATTTACTTCTGTGATTTAGATATTTTTGAAAAGCAAATTGATAAATTTCAATTTTACACCCCCCCCCAACATTCGTTAGACCTTCAGTTGCTTAAGCAGGTTTTTCTTATTTGATTATTAAAACTTATTGCATTTACTTTAACTGAATCAACTTCAGAAAAAAGTAAAACATGTTGTACTTGTTTTAATATCAAATTCTTATGCTGAATACCATTATAAAATTCTTTTTGAATCAACGGCTATTGTCGTTTATTCTACTTTCCATGATTGTCCTAGGAGGATTAATAGTCTCTCCCTTTCAATGGAATCTTTCTTTTTTACCAAAAAATCCTATCCCTGTAGATGCGATCCCCAACACGGGTGCAAATCAACAGATTGTCTTTACAGAATGGCCAGGGCGATCTCCTCAAGATATTGAAGATCAAATTGGTTATCCTCTTACCACATATCTACTTGGTCTGCCAGGCGTAGAGACGGTGAGAAGCTCTTCTATGTTTGGATTTTCTAGTATCTATATCATCTTCGAAGAGGATACTGAATTCTATTGGTCTAGATCTAGAATTGTAGAAAAACTAAGTGCCGTCCCAAAAGATTTACTTCCTCCAGATGTCAAACCCACTTTAGGTCCAGATGCTACTGCTTTAGGGCAAGTGTATTGGTATACTATTGAGGGGCGAGATAAAGATAATAATCCAACAGGAGGGTGGAGTTTACAAGAGCTCAGGAGTATTCAAGATTATTTTGTAAAATACAGCCTGAGTAGTGCCAAAGGAATTTCTGAAGTTGCTTCCATAGGGGGGTATGTAAAAGAGTACCAAATCAATGTGAATCCGGGGGCTTTAAGATCTTACGGTATTTCACTCATGCAAGTCGCTAATGCTGTAAAGTCTAGCAATCAAGATGTAGGAGCCAAAACTTTAGAGATCAATCAGGTTGAATATATCATCCGAAGCCTAGGAGATCTCGAAAGCTTAAAAGATATTGAAAATACGATGGTGGATGAGGTAAATAATGTTCCTGTCTACATAAAAGATATTGCGAACGTTAACCTTGGACCAGCCCAGCGAAGAGGGATTCTGGACAAAGCGGGAGCTGAGGTTGTTGGAGGTGTGGTTGTTGCTAGAGATGGGTACAACCCCATGGAAGCCATTCAAAACATCAAAGATAAAATTGATGAAGTCTCCCCTGGCTTGCCAACTAAAATCTTGAAAGACGGTACAGAAAGCAAACTCAAAATCATTCCGTTTTACGATCGTTCAGAATTAATCAACGAAACCATTGGCACTTTAGAGGAAGCCATCAGTTTACAGTTGATTATCGCCATATTGGTAATTATTATTATAATCTTCAATCTGAGGGCGTCTTTGGTGATCTCATCCGTCTTACCCATATCAGTCTTGCTGGTTTTTATAGCGATGAAGATTTTTGATATACAAGCCAATATAGTCGCCCTTTCGGGAATTGCTATTGCCATAGGAACCATGATCGATCTTGCTGTAATCCTAACAGAAAATGTGATCAAAAAATTTGAAGACCATCCAAGTCGTGATCTGCTTAAAAACATCTTCGATGGTTCTTCGGAAGTGAGTTCTGCCATTTTAACTGCTGTGCTGACTACCATTGTGAGTTTTGTTCCTGTGTTTAGTCTAGAAGCCGCAGAAGGAAAACTCTTTATCCCTTTGGCTTACACTAAAACTTTTGCCCTTACTTCGGCTTTTTTGGTGACTGTATTGATTTTACCGAGTTTGATGTATTTTATTTTTAAAATAAAATTGAACAGATCAAAACTGTCTTGGTCTTTAAACATCCTTCTTGTTTTATTGGGAGTCTGGGCTTTTTTTTACTCGTTTTGGTTAGGGATTTTTATCAGTGTCTATGCCCTGAGTTTTTGGGTGTCCAAACATGCTCATCGTGATTTGAAAGCGCTGAAATACATGCATTATTTTGTCATCATCTTTGGATTTTTGACAGGCTTAGCTAAGCTTTGGTCTCCACTAGGTCCAGCAAACTCTGTAGTTAGTAATTTTCTTTTTGTAGGGGTTTTACTAGGAATCATTTTAGGCTTTTATCTCATTTTACAAAAATACTACTTAGAGATTTTGAATTTTTTTATGGCCAGAATGAAAGGCTTCCTAGCTTTAGTAGCTCTGTTCTTGCTGGTAGCCGTTTTAATGTGGCAAGGATTTACAAGTGTATTTGGATGGTCTCAACACCTTTCCAATTCCATTGGGTTTTCTGTTGAAAAAACCCAAGTTTGGAGAGGCTTAGAGAGAACCTTTCCTGGCATTGGAAAAGAGTTTATGCCCAGTCTCGACGAAGGAAGTTTTATCCTGATGCCGACCAGCATGGCACATTCTGGAATTTCTTTTAACACAGAAAAACTTCAACAAATGGATGTGTTGGTAAGTCGGATTCCAGAGGTAAAAACCGTTGTTGGTAAGTTAGGTCGAGTCGAGTCGGCCATAGATCCTGCTCCTATTTCTATGTTCGAAAATCTCATCACCTATAAGTCAGAGTTTGCATTGAATGAAAATGGTAAACGAGTTGCTTATCGTGTGAATGAAAATGGGCACTATAAAATTTCTGAAACCCTATACACATTGAAGTTTCCAGAATTAACTTCATTGTATTTTGATACTGAAACTTATAGATTCTTAGATCCAGATGGCGAACTTTTGCCAGACAAGGTAAACGATGATTTATTCTACGAGATTGATACTCATTTTCAACGGTACTTAATTCAAGATGAAGAGGGACGTTATTTTAGGAACTGGAGAAAGCACATTCAATCTAAAGATGATATTTGGGATGAAATTTCGAAAGTGACTAAAATCCCTGGTGTGACTTCTGCTCCTCAACTCCAGCCTATAGAAACAAGGCAAATTATGTTACAAACGGGGATGCGGGCTCCCATGGGAATAAAGGTGTCTGGACCAGATTTGAAAACGATTGAAGCTTTTGGACTTCGATTAGAAGAGATCTTAAAACAAGTTGAAACCGTCAAAACGGAAGCCGTTTTTGCCGATAGAATTGTTGGTAAACCTTACTTAAACATCGTCCTAAAGCGTCAAAACCTGGCAAAATATGGACTGAGTGTAGATGAGGTTCAAAACTTTATTTCCGTAGCTGTTGGAGGGATGCCACTTATAGAATTGATTGATGGCAGAGAGCGCTATGGAGTGAGGGTAAGATATCCACGGGAATTGAGAAATTCACCAGAGACCCTCAAAACAATGTTGATTTCTACATCCAATGGGACTCAAATCCCGATGGGGGAGATTGTAGATATTGAGTATGCTAGAGGTCCTCAAAATATAAAAAGTGAAAATACATTTTTAACGGGCTATGTTCTTTTTGATAAAGCTGAGGGAATTGCAGAAGTCACTGCAGTTGAGGATTCTAAGGCTCTTATCACTTCTGAAATAGAAAATGGAAACTTGATTGTCCCTTCTGGAATCAGTTATCGCTTTGCAGGAAATTTTGAAAATCAAGTGCGGTCAGAAAAACGTTTATCCATTATTTTACCACTGGTGCTGCTGGTCATTTTCTTAATCCTTTATTTCCAGTTCAAATCAGTGAGTATAAGTGCTATGATATTTTCTTCCATAGCGCTAGCCTTCAGTGGAGGTTTTATTTTAATCTGGTGCTATGGGCAAGGCTGGTTTTTGAATTTCAGTGTCTTTGGAGAAAACTTAAGGGATGTTTTTCAGTTGAAGACTATCAACTCGAGCGTTGCCGTATGGGTGGGATTCATTGCTCTCTTCGGTATTGCCACAGATGATGCCGTATTGATGGCCACATATTTAAAACAATCACTAAAAGATAATCCAACGAAAACAATTTCAGAATTGAAAACCGCCGTTATGGAAGGTGGACAAAAGCGAATTCGTCCAGCCGTCATGACTTCCATTACGACTATTATCGCTCTGCTACCTGTGTTATCTTCTACAGGAAAAGGATCGGATATCATGGTACCTATGGCGATTCCTGCTTTTGGCGGAATGTTGATGGCAAGTTTAACCTACTTTTTGTTGCCTATTTTATTCTACCTTTTTTATAAGAAAACGATGATCACCACTCAATCTTAAACTCATGAAATCTATTTTACACCCCTTTAATCACCATTTTAAGAGCACTCATAGGAGGACTGCAGTCTGTTTTTTTATAAGTATTTTGATGTTCAGCTGGTCGTCTTTTAGTCAAAGTCTCAAAGATTTACAACACCGAGCGGCTGAAAACAATTTGGAATTGAAATCACAATTCAAACGTTTTGAAGCACAGCTTGAAGGTATCACACAAGCCAAATCTTGGCAAGACCCCAACTTGAGTTTTGGGTATTTTATAAGTCCAATAGAAACTCGAGCTGGCCCTCAGATTGCAAGATTTTCGTTGACTCAAAAGTTGCCTTGGTTTGGAACCTATAAAGCGAAAGGCGACATTGCTGCCTTTAGAGCTGAAGCTGAATTTGAAAAGTTTCAAGATCAAAAATTGAAATTATTTCTAAATATTGCTCAGAAGTATTATGATCTTTTGGCCTTAAGGTATATCATAGAACTTGAAACGAAACAACTTGAGATTTTAGAAAATCTGAAAGCTATAGTAGAATCTAACTATAAAAATGATAAAGCCATGTTGGTTGATATTTTGAGAGTAGATCTGGAAATGGATAAGCAGTTGAGTACAATTCAAGTTTTAAAAGACCAAGACCAAGCTTTTGTCACCCAACTCAATCAACTGATGGATAGGCAGTTGAAAACTCCTGTCCAAATTTTAAATCCAAAGCAGATTCTGGAACAAAATGAATGGATTGAAATAGATTCTATGCTTAGAAATCACCCTCGACTTGAAGCGATTCGCAAATTGAAAGCCTCCAATGAGGCAGAAAGCGAGTTAGCTAAAAAAGAAGCGATGCCACAGTTTGGTTTAGGATTGGATTATGCTATTATCCAAGACCGAAATGTTCAAAATGCAGAGGCTGGTCAGGATGCGATTATGCCTATGTTATCAGTGAGCTTACCTATTTTTGGCAAGAAGAACAAATCTAGAAAAAAGGCAGTTTCTCTTCAAGGAGAATCTATTGAATTCCAATTGAAAAACGAAGAGTCTCGTTTGAAAACTGAAATACAAGTTGCTCTATATAAGCAAGATGAACTTTTTAGTTTACTTAGCTTATACGATAAGCAGCTATTGAGCTTAAAAGATATTCTTCAACTTTCTGAAACCGCATTAGCCAATGCCAGCATGGGAATAGAAGACGTTTTGCGCTTGCAAGAAGAGCGTTTACTCTATGAGAAACAACGAGCCAAAACTCTCGCTGATCTTCAAAAAACAGATGAAACTTTAATCTACTTAACCTCAAACTCAGGTTTATGAGCAGCGATGGCTTTTTAGAAAATTGTGGTAATGCCTCCAAAACACTGCTTTGGGCGTTTGTTTTTGTTGGCCTCCATAAACTTGGTTTTACAACTCGGAATTGTCATCTCTCTATTTTTAGGCTGGCATCTTGTTGCGGGTGAATAGGGTGGTGGAATTTTGTTTTTAGGAAAAGCTTTAAAATATTCGCTTTTATAAGCCTTCTATGGCTGTTGGTAGGAATCCAAGTCAAATGCATATTTAATTATTAACGAACATATTTCAATAATGAACACAAAATTTAAAATGTACGCAATCGCCGGACTGGTTTTAGTTCTTGGTATTTTCATTGGGTCTAGCCTATTTTCTTCTGAAGAGAATACGCAGGATCATAATCATACCGCAGAAACAGAATCTTCAGTTTGGACTTGCTCTATGCACCCACAAATCCGTAACGGTGAACCAGGCGATTGCCCTATCTGTGGTATGGACTTGATTCCTGCCAATACCTTGGAGGAAACGGTAGATCCAGATGCTATCCGAATGACTAAGTCTGCAAGGGCTCTGGCTCAAATAGAAACGACTCTAGTTAGCGATGGAAAAAAGACCTCTTCAACCTTAGACCTTTCTGGGCAGCTAGACATTAATGAAAAAAGCAAAACGAGTTTAATCGCAAATTTCGACGGTCGAATTGAGCAACTAAATATTAATTTTGAAGGGGAAACTGTTCAAAACAACCAAATTGTTGCAAAATTGTATTCTTCTACTATTCAAGTTTTAAAAGATGAATACGCTTTAGCGAAACGCACAGATAACGGAAGCTTAATGCAAAGTGTAGTTCAAAAAATTGAGAATCTAGAACTGAGTTTGCAAGATATTCAAAACAAGTCTAAGTCCGCAACAATACCATTAAGAGCTCAACAAACAGGAAATGTTACACAACTAATGGTAGCTCAGGGCGACCAAGTGAAAGCTGGACAAGCACTAATGGAAATCACAGATTTGTCCACGCTTTGGGCGATGTTTGATGTTTATGAGCAAGACTTAAATCTCATCAAAGTTGGTGATGAAATGAGCATGAATATAGGAGGAGCAACTGTAACTGGTAAAGTGGATTTTATTTCACCTATTTTCAATACAGAAGAGCGATCTGCCAAAGTAAGGGTTGTGGTACAAAACCCTAATTTGAGATGGAAGCCAGGCGTTTTTGTCACAGGAGTAGTCAGTACTAATGTTATAAACATAAAAAACGAAACTCCTTTATATGTTCCCAAATCTTCAGTGCTTTGGACAGGTAAACGCTCTATAGTTTACAAGCAATTGGAAAACGAAAACGGTATTTACTTTAAACTAACGACAGTTGAAATAGGAAAAACCTCAGAAGACACTATTGAAATTTTATCAGGATTGCAAGCAGGCGATGAGGTGGTTACTCAAGGGGCTTTTAGTATTGATTCTGAAGCACAGCTTGCCGGTAAGACGAGCATGATGGATCCAAAAACAGAAGAGTCACAGTCAAAGTCTTCTGTTGATGAAGAGAAAAACCTAAATCCGAAAGCGATTGCTCAGCTTCTAACCGATTATAGACAACTTAAAATTGCCTTATCTTCAGATAATTTTGAAGATGCTAAAACCAATTATAAAAAATTGGTGGCTTCCTTTTCTAAACTGAAGCTGAGAAAGCTTCAGAATATTGATAAAATTAAATCGATAGACGAACTAAGAGAGAAGTTCCTAGCTCTTTCAGAAGATATCATTGCGATAGCAAAAACTTTAAACCCAACGGATCAGTTGCTTTATGTACAGCGTTGCCCTATGGCTAATAATAATGAAGGAGCGTCTTGGCTAAGCTTTACCAAAGAGATAAAAAACCCCTATTATGGAGCTTCTATGTTGACCTGTGGAAGCACGATAGATTCGATACAATAAATTGGTATAACTTTGTATCAAAATTTAAAGATAGCATAATGACACACACCTATAAAGTGACTGGCATGACCTGCCAACATTGTAAAGCAAGCGTAAAAGAAGGGCTAGAACATCTAGAGCACGTTAAGTCCGCTTCTGTAAATCTAGAAGCTGAGGAAGCTGAAATTGACATGGAACAGCATATAGAAGTATCTACCCTTCAAGAAGCTATTTCAAAGAAATACCAGATCTCTAAAAAATCTGATTTCAAAGACACTTCGGATGCAAACCTTCAAGAACAGTCTAAGTTTCAACAACTTTTCCCCTTGTTTCTGATCTTTGGATATATCACAGCGGCTTCAGTACTATTGAATTTCTCTTCTTGGGAATTGGATTCGTTTATGTTTGATTTTATGGGCCTGTTTTACATTGTTTTTAGTTTTTTCAAGTTCTTGGATTATACAGGTTTTCCTGCTTCTTTTCAGATGTACGATCCTTTGGCCAAAGTTCTGCCAGCCTATGGTTGGATATATCCGTTTTTAGAAACGGCCTTAGGCTTGATGTTCTTGTTAAGATTCGAGATGGATATAGCTTTAGTAACAACAATTATCATTTTAGGAATAACAACCATAGGGGTAACCAAATCTCTGTTTTCTAAGAAAACTATTAAATGTGCGTGTTTGGGAACAGCACTCAACTTGCCAATGACAGAAGCCACCTTTATAGAAAACACCATTATGCTCGTAATGGCTGTATGGATGTTGGCGATTTAAAACGGTAGTTTCAATTGTTCTTCTTTCAATTTTGGGGTGACCTTTAGTGTTTTATCTGTGTTGAGGTTAGAAAGAGAAATACCCAGTAAACGGATAGAGTCTTTAACAGGCTCTTGAAAGAGTAAAGCCTTAGTTTCTTCCATGATCAAGGCTTTGGAGGAAATGAAAATTTTTAAGGTTTTACTTCGAGTTTGAATATTGAAATCGCTAGTTTTTAGTTTTAGGGTAATGGTTTTCCCAGCAACTCTGCTTCCCTTTAACCGTCTTTCAACTTCTTCAGCTATATCTTCGAGCTTTTCTAGCATATAAATCTCAGAAGAAATATTTTTTGAAAATGTTCTTTCGGCCCCTAAAGATTTTCGAATTCGAGTAGGCTTCACGTCACTTAAATGAACTCCACGAACTACATTAAAATAATGTAAACCACTTTTTCCAAAGTGGTCTTGTAAGTACTCCAAGGTTTTGAGTTTTAAATCGACTCCTGTAAAAATGCCTAAGCCATACATTTTTTCTTGAGTCACTTTTCCTACGCCGTGAAATTTTCTTATGTCTAGCGTCTCCAGGAAATCGATGACATCTTCTGGCGGAATAGTTTTTTGGCCATTTGGTTTATTGATGTCACTTGCGATTTTTGCGATAAATTTATTGATAGAAATGCCTGCCGAAGCATTAAGCCCAGTACTATCTTTTATCTTCTTTCGTATTTCCCTTGCTAAAATAGTGGCGCTGGGATAGTCAAATTTATTGACGGTTACATCCAAATAAGCTTCATCGAGAGACAGGGGCTCCACCAAATCGGTGTATTCAAAAAAGACTTTACGGATAATTTGTGAAATTTCTTTGTAGCGCTCAAACCGTGGTTTTACAAAAATAAGATGGGGACATAATCTAGTTGCTAGCCTGCCACTCATCGCGCTTTTCACCCCATATTTTCTAGCTTCGTAACTAGCAGCGGCTACAACCCCACGTTTGGAACTTCCCCCAACGGCAAGCGCTTTCCCAGATAAAGAGGGATCATCTAGCTGCTCTACAGAGGCATAAAAAGCATCCATGTCTACGTGTATAATCTTGCGAAGATGTTCCATAAAATCCATGGTCAAAAATACATAAAGCGAGGGAAAAGAATTCTTAATAAATGATCATAAAATTTTATTGATATTTGAGTTTTCTTGGTCACTAAACTCTGGAGATGTCAGGGCTCTGCCTCTCAAACCTTATCATCATTTATACTGTGGATATTGCAAGCTCAACGTTCTTTTTAACTCTGATTATCTTTCTATTGTTTATAATATTAGGAGGCAGCGCTCACACATCTCACTAACCATAGCAGAAAGAGTTTATAGAGGGGTGTTAGCCCTGAAATCTGTCAATTTAAATATTAAGGAGATCGCAGTGCTAACGCCCCTTTTTTAATTCTGATTATTTTTTTATTGTTTATAATATTAGGGGCATCGCCCACACATCTGAATAACATATAACAGAAATAGTCTGTAAAGGGGCGTTAGCCCTGAAATCTACCAATGTAAATTAAAATAGTCCTAATAAAGACTAATTATAGTTTTGCCGACAAAATGGACAGATTTAAAAGAAACCCTAAACAGTAGCTAATTTTAAAATTGGATTAAATTCCCTTAGGAATGGCATTAATGAGATGTTTGGTATAGTCCTTTTGAGGGTTTGCATAGACGGTATCTGCGTCGCCTTGCTCCACAATTTTGCCTTGGTGCATGACCAAAAGTTGATCTGCCATGTACTTGACCACCGCCAAATCATGAGAAATGAAAATATAGGTAAATCCAAAATCGGTTTTTAATTCATTGAGGAGGTTTAATACCTGCGCTTGGACAGAAATGTCTAAAGCAGAGACCGACTCATCGCAAATGATGAGTTTAGGTTGCACGGCAATGGTCCTGGCAATTCCAATCCGTTGTCGCTGCCCGCCGCTAAATTCATGCGGATACCTGTTAAATTGAGCTTCAGACAAGCCCACACGTTCCAGAAGTTCAATTGTTTTTTGTTTTCTACATTCAGCATTACCATATAATCCGTGGACTTTCATAGGTTCCATGATGGCTTTGCCAACCGAAAGTCTTGGGTTTAAGCTAGAAAATGGATCTTGAAAAATAAGTTGAATATCTTTTCTCAGTTGCCTTAAGGCTTCGCCTTTTAGGTGTGTAATAGGTTGACCTTGGTATAAAATTTCACCTTCGGTAGGATCATCAAGCCTAAGAATAGCATTGCCTAAAGTTGATTTTCCACAACCAGATTCACCAACAAGCCCCAAGGTTTCTCCCTGATAAATTCTAAAACTTACCCTATCGACAGCCTGTATTTTTTCGGTTTTTGAAAACCAACCTGAGTTGGAAAAAAAGATCTTGCTCACCTTCTTAACTTCTAGTAATGGTGGTTTTGAATAGATCCTTTCATGCCTTTGTTGTCTCTCTTCCGAAGTTTCTATTTTAGAATTTGGAATATCCTGCATATAGTCCTTAACTGTTGGTAAAGACTTGAGCCGTTCACGGGTAGATGGTTTCGAGGCCAAAAGCGCCTTGGTATATAAATGCTGAGGATTTTTGAAAATAGAAATCACATCGTTCTGCTCTACGATTTCTCCTTGATACATCACTGCAACCCGATCTGCTAGTTCTGAAACTAAAGCTAAATCATGAGAAATAAAGAGAATACCCATTTGAGTTTCTTGCTGGAGAGATTTCAACAAGGTTAAAATCTCCTTTTGGACAGTAACGTCTAGAGCTGTTGTAGGCTCGTCTGCGATTAATAGTATTGGTTTGCAGGCAATGGCCATAGCAATCATTACTCTTTGCTTTTGACCTCCACTTATTTGGTGAGGATAACTCTCAAAAATATCATTGATTCGGGGTAGTTTTACCTTTTCAAAGAGGCTTAAAACCTCTCGTTTTGCCTTGGATTTAGACAGCCTTTTATGCCGAATTAAAACTTCCGCTACTTGTTTCCCACACGTCATCGAAGGATTCAAAGAACTCATAGGTTCCTGGAAAATCATTGAAATATCATTTCCTCGAATACTCTGGAATTGCTGCTCTGTACATTTTGTTAAGTCCCTGTCTTGAAATAGAATCTCACCCTCAACCTGAGCTTTGGGTCCTAATAAACCTAAAATAGACAAGGTAGAAACTGATTTCCCAGAGCCGGATTCGCCTACAATACCTAAAATCTCATTGGGTTGTAATTGAAAGTTGATGTTTTTGATCACTCTTTCGTCACCAAAATTGACTTGAAGGTTTTTTACATTTAGCATTACACAGAAATCAGTTCATGATCTTCCAAGAGCTCTTCCTGGCGAAGCTTCAAAATTAATTGTGCTACGGCAATAACGTCTTTTTCACAATAAGTCACAATCCTATCCAAGTCTTTTTCTTTATAAAACACATCTCTAACTTGGCTGCCATCAATATCATCTTTTGGAGAAGGGATATTAAAAAGTTCGGTGAGTAATTTTAAGGAGGTATAGTGTTTATAATCTCCAAATTTCCATAACTCTAAAGTATCTAAATGAGGAATTTCCCAAGGTTTTTTTCCAAAAAGCTGAAGTTGACTTGGTAAAGCAATGCCGCGGATAAGCATTCTTCTAGCGATATAAGGAAAATCAAATTCCTTAGCATTATGCCCACACATCAGGTGATGAGGAAGGCTGAAATAGTTTTCAACAATTAGTTTGAAACGCTTTAATAAATCTGCCTCTTCACCATAAAAACTCGTGGTTCTGAATTTGCGCTCATTTCCTTTAAAATTAAAATAGCCAACAGAAATACATACGATCTTACCAAACTCAGCCCAGATGCCAGCTCGCTCGTAATACTCTTTGGGAGAATAATCCTCCTTTCTTTGGTAGTCCGTTTTGTCTGCAAAAAGCTTCTGCTTAGTTGGAGATAAGTCTTCGAAATCTGCGTGTTCTGGAACAGTTTCAATATCCAAAAACAAAATATGTTCTAAGTTGAGTTTGTCTAACATAATAAGGATTTGTTTTCTTTGTTAATTGAACTAATTTACTGAAATTTAAAAGAATACATTTTCAGGATAAAATGAAGTGGTAAAGACTTCCAAAGGCATTGTAATTATCTTAAAGTCAAAGTTATGTAATTCAAAAAATAAACTTACTTTTGCACTTTATTATTAATAACGGGAGTCGAGAACTCCAAAATTTAATTTATTATGCCAGTTAAAATAAGATTACAAAGACACGGAAAAAAAGGAAAACCTTTTTTCTGGATCGTCGCTGCAGATGCTCGTGCTAAAAGAGATGGTAAATACCTAGAGAAATTAGGGATTTATAATCCTGTCACTCAACCTGCAACTATTGAGCTTAATGTAGATTCATCTGTAAAATGGTTACGAAATGGTGCACAACCAACAGATACCGCAAAGCGTATTTTATCTTATAAAGGCGCTATGATGAAAAAGCACCTGTTAGCAGGTGTTGATAAAGGAGCGTTAACAGAGGAAGAAGCAGAGAAAAAATTTCAAGATTGGTTGTCTGAAAAAGGAGATAAAATTCTTACTGCTGAAGAAAAAGTAGCGAAAACTAAAGAAGCTGAAAGAGAAATAGCATTGGAAGCTGAAAGAGAAGTAAATGCTAAGCGTGAAGCTGAAGCAAAAGCTATTCAAGACGAGGAAGACGCTAAAGTTAAAGCAGAAGCTGAGGCTAAGGCCGCAGCAGAATCTGAAAAAGAAACTCCTGCTTCTGAAGATTCTAAAGAAGCTTAACATTTTTGAGATGACTAAAGATGAATGTTTTTATTTAGGTCAGATCGTAAGTAAATTTAGTTTTAAAGGTGAATTGCAAATCAAGTTAGATACCGATGAACCTGAACTTTATAAAAATTTGGAATCAATTTTTGTGGATTACCGCAATAAATTGATTCCTTTTTTTGTGGAAAAATCCAATCTTCAAAAGAGTAGTTTATTACGCGTAAAACTAGAGGAAGTCAACGAAGAAGCAGATGCTGATGACTTGCTGAAAAGAAACGTTTACTTGCCATTAACTAAGTTACCGAAACTTGGAGGTAATAAATTTTACTATCATGAAGTCATCGGTTATAAAGCGGTAGATGCCACTCATGGTGAGATTGGGACTATAAAGTTTATTAATGATCAAACCATGCAAGCCCTTTTCTTTATTGACTTTAATGATAAAGAAATTATTATTCCTGTGAATGACAGGTTTATTCAAAAAGTGGACAAGGATGAACATATCATTTACTTTCAAACTCCAGAGGGTTTAATAGATATGTATTTAGAAGATTAGTTTTTAATCTAAACTCTTTCGTTTAGCATCTAATTTTAAGAATACCAGTACCAAAATTAAAAACCCCCATAATCCAGATCCTCCATAACTAAAAAATGGAAGCGGTATACCAACTGTTGGAAATAGACCTATCACCATCGCAATGTTCACAAAAAAGTGAACAAAAATAACGGATAATACAGAATAGCCGTACACTCTGCTAAATTGACTTTTTTGGCGTTCTGCTAAATGAAATAGCCTAAGAATAAGTATAGTAAATAATATTACCACAGCACTTGTTCCTAAAAATCCCCACTCTTCACCTACTGTGCTGAAGATGTAATCTGTATGTTGTTCCGGTACAAAACGACCTTGGGTTTGTGATCCTTTTAGCCATCCTTTCCCCAGCCATCCTCCACTGCCTATGGCTACTTCGCTTTGGTAAAGATTAAAAGCAGAGCCTCGAATATCATTGGTTTCTCCTATAATAACATCGAACCTATCTTTTTGATGAGGAAGCAGTACAGAATTCAATATGAAATTGACAGAATATGAAAACCCCAAACTAAAGAGAAGAGTTAAGAAATAAATCCAAAACCTTGGTTTTCGTTTTCTGTTAAATAAGTAAATCATGATAAGAATCGCCACAAAAACGGGGGCAAAAATTCCAAATCCAAACTTGAGAGTAATCATGAAAATGGCCACAGATAGAAATCCCACACTCAAGTATGCTTGTGGAAGTCCCTCTCTATATAAAGGGATGATAAATGCCAAATAAATAAGTGCGCTACCAGCATCTGGCTGAAGCATGATGAGCGCTAGTGGGATTCCAATAATGGCGAAAGCTTTAAGTTGTGAAACAAACTTTGAAAGGTCATTATTGATTTCACTTATATACTTTGACAAAGCTAGCGCTACTGCTGTTTTTACAAACTCGGCTGGTTGTATACTAAAAGGTCCAAAGGAATACCAAGCCGTTTGGCCAGCAATAGTTTTACCAAAAATGAAGAGCCCTATGAGAGACAATGTGGCTACTATATAAATAATGCTTGCAAACCTTTCAAAAAATTTACTTTCTAGTGCTAGAACAATTATGGCTATCACTACCCCCAAAATAATCCATAGTAGCTGCTTTCCATAAATTTTAGAAATATCAAAAATGCTTTCATCTGGATTAACAAATGTAGTAGAGTATATATTTACCCATCCAAAGCTTATTAATATAATTACAATTAAAATGGTGAGCCAGTCAATCTGCAATAGAGTTTTAGGCATGCTTACTGGTTAATTTTAAAAAGTTCACCAGAATATGGTTTAGCGTACTCGTCTTCCAAAGTATGGTTGAGAATCCAGTTTTCAAGGTCTTTTCGTTCAATATTATCTTTCAGATATTTCTCTATCATTAAAGTAGATATTCTACCAGCATATCTAGATCCCCAATATCCATTTTCTACAAAAACAGCCAAGGCTATCTTGGGGTTATCTTTTGGAGCAAAGGCAATAAAAATCGAATGGTCCGTCAGTTGCATCCTTTTCCCATCGATTTTTACGTAATTTTCTGATGTTCCTGTTTTGCCACAAACTTCTATGCCGGGTACTCTAAGAAAGGTAGCTGTCCCGTAATTAAAAACATCATGCATCCCTTGAATAATCGGCTCAAAATGCTCTTTATCTATGGTGGTTACTTGTTTTGTAGTATACTTCTTATTGTCTACTGGCTTATCGTCTATTGATTTTATAATATGGGGTCTGTAGAACCAACCTTTATTAGCAATCGCTGCTGTTGCATTAGCAAGTTGAATAGGAGTAGTAAGCACTTCCCCTTGACCAATGGCGTTGGATAAAGTAGCGCTGGCGTACCAATTATAAGTAGGATATCTATAAACTTTGTTATAATAATCAGAGTCTGGTAGTAATCCTGCTCTTCCTACGGGTAAATCATAACCTAAATAATCGCCAAGGCCAAAACTAGCCATATGCCCTCGCCAGACGTCGATCCCTTTTTGAGGAGTGTCATATTTTTCGATAGTCCTTCTATAGATTTGTGCAAAATAGGCATTACAAGAATGTGCAATTCCAGTAACCATTTCTACTGGACTCGGGTGATGGTGACAGCCCATTCTTGCACCTCTTGCATAGGTATATCCTCCGTTGCACCTAAAACTTTCTTCTAGCCCAACAACATCTTCCTGTAAGGCTACGAGTCCTGTTAAAGCTTTAAATGGAGAGCCTGGCGCATAAATAGCCTGTAAGGCTCTATTATATAAGGGTTTATTAATGGTGTCGTAATAAAGTTTCGTGAAATTTTTCGATCGCTTTCTTCCTACCAAAATATCGGGATCATAAGAAGGGGCTGTAATTAAACTTAAAATTTCTCCAGTACTTGGTTCTATGGCTACAATACCACCTCGTTTACCTTTCATCAGTTTTTCTCCATAGGCTTGCAATTCAGCATCTATAGTAAGGTGGAGATCGCTTCCTTTTTTAGATAAAGTGTCAAATTTACCTTCCTTAAAGGGTTTGATGTTTTTATTGTGAATATCTCTTAGATAATGCTTAACGCCACGCTCACCTCTTAAAGCCTCTTCATACTGTTCTTCAACTCCTTGTTTTCCCTTTAGATCTCCCGATTGATAGTAGGAATTTTGTGAAATCTCTCTATCTCCAACCTCAGCGATATATCCTAAAATATTAGCACTGTGGTTAATAGTATAATCTCTTAACGACCTTTTCTGAATGTAAAACCCTTGGTATTTATGCATGCGTTCTTGGAGAACAGCATATTCTTTTTTGGTAAGCTGAGGTGTAATCACAGAAGACAATCTTGGTGAGTATCGCCACGCTTTTTCCAGCTGAATTTTGAGTCGCTGTGGAGTCAATTTTAATAAACTGGCAAGCTCTAAAGTGTCAAAGTTTTTTACTTCCTGTGGAACAGCAATGACATCATAAGCAGGTTGGTTACCTACCATCAGTTTTCCATTTCGGTCATAGATATATCCTCGTTGAGGATAATCGTATATTTTGCGTACGGAAATATTGGTCGACACCTCATCAAAACTCTCGTCTAAAACTTGCAAATAAAATAAACGGATTAAAAAAAGGAATGCGGCAAAACTAACTAAAATAATGGGGAGCAACTTTCTCATTTACTGTTCTTTCGGATTAAATTTAAGGTGATCATTATTAATAGTATACTGAAAATAGAAGAATAAATTGTTTTCTTTACAAAAAATAATAGATGATCCACACTAAAAATTTCTAAGCTGAAAAGTACAGTATGATGGACCAAAACCATAAGGCTTACATAACTGAACCTTTCTCTAAATGGGGCGTCATAAAATTTAAGGGTTTGGTAATCGTAACTCAATCCGAAGGCATTTCTCAAAAATAAAGGTCTTAAGTAAGCAATTGTGAGTGTTGCAGCTGCATGAATTCCACCGCTATCTTCAAAAATATCCATACTAATCCCTAAAACAAATGCAAGAAAGAGCTTTTGTACAGAATTGATATTGAAAGGAAGTAAGATGATAAGTAACTGGTAGATAATGGGATTGATGTAACCAAAAACATTAAATTCATCCAAGATTAAAACTTGAATTAATATAAGAAGGACAAATCTGATACTATTTATAAAATAGGTTTTCATCTATCGTGAATCTGGATTTAGTAGTTCTAGGGCTTCTGTTTTTCGACTGTTTTCTATAATATAGATATGCTTTAAGTTAGTCATATCATTAAAAAGTTTGACATCAATAAAATAATATCCTATGTTTTCGTCCAATTGAAAATTACTTATGATCCCGATAGGAACGTTTTCAGGAAAAACCAAAGAACGCCCTCCTGTGGTGATCGTATCTCCTAGCCTTACAGGTGCAGACCTTGGTACATCAATAAGACTTAAAATATTTGGATATTTTCCATCCCAAGTAAGTGTCCCAAAATGATAGGTTTTTTTAAGCTTTGCGTTAATAGACGTATTGGTATTCAGAATAGAAATAACCCTTGAGTATTTTGGACTTACATCTTGGATGATTCCTACGATACCTTGACTGGAAATAACACCTAAGTCTTCAGAGATACTATCCTTGGAGCCGCCTTCAATCAATAAAAAGTTATCGATTTTATCGTAATGGTTAGAGATCACTCTAGATCTGGTTATCTTATATAAACTATCCTCTATAAATTTAAGCTTAATTGGTAAGCTATCTTTTGCTGATGGGATGTTCAATAATTTTCGTCTCAAGTTTTCATTCTC
Source organism: Psychroflexus sp. MES1-P1E (assembly GCF_002836055.1). Classification (GTDB taxonomy): domain Bacteria; phylum Bacteroidota; class Bacteroidia; order Flavobacteriales; family Flavobacteriaceae; genus Psychroflexus. The sequence continues at coordinate 11,125 of NZ_PJBS01000313.1, read as the reverse complement.
CTCTTGAAGAATTTCGTTTTGAGCTTTCAAATCAAAATATTGATGAATATTTTCTGAAGAGCTCAAGACTGTTCCTGATATAAAATTAGCCGATGAAACCAGCTTGCTGTTATGGTAGGTATGGGATTTAAAGGTTAGCCCTAAAGCTATAGTCATAAGAATGATAAACACCAAACCCGTCTTATTTTTAATAAGAAAAATAATGATTTGCTGCATAACACGTTTTTATTTTAGAAGTACAGGCTTGTAGCGTTCTAAATCTTTTAAAGTGATACCTGTTCCTCTTACAATAGCCCTTAGTGGGTCTTCTGCTATGTAAACAGGTAAGTCTGTTTTTTGAGATAGGCGTTTATCCAAGCCTCTTAGCATAGACCCTCCACCAGCAAGGTATATACCAGTGTTATAAATATCTGCAGCTAATTCTGGAGGAGTCTGAGATAAGGTTTCCATCACAGCATCTTCTATTCTTAGTATAGATTTATCTAAGGCTTTTGCAATTTCTCTAAAAGAAATTTCCACTTGTTTTGGTTTACCGGTTAGTAAGTCCCGGCCTTGGACACTCATATCGTCAGGTGCAGTTTCGAGATCTTCGGTAGCAGAACCAATCTGGATCTTGATCTTTTCAGCAGTACGTTCTCCAATAAACAAGTTATGCTGTGTTCTCATAAAGTAAATGATATCATTAGTAAACACATCACCAGCAATTTTTACAGATTTATCACAAACAATACCGCCAAGCGCAATAACTGCTATTTCGGTAGTACCTCCACCTATATCAACAATCATATTTCCTTTGGGTTGCATAATGTCTACACCAATACCAATAGCTGCTGCCATAGGTTCGTGGATAAGATAAACTTCTTTGCCGTTTACTCGTTCTGCAGAATCTTTAACCGCTCTCATTTCTACCTCTGTAATTCCACTAGGAATACAAATGACCATACGTAGGGAAGGCGTGAATAAGCGTTTTTTGAGTGCAGGAATTTCTTTTATGAACATACTGATCATTTGCTCACTTGCATTAAAATCTGCAATAACCCCATCTTTAAGAGGACGAATGGTCTTGATGTTTTCGTGAGTTTTTCCCTGCATCATTGCGGCCTCTTTCCCAACCGCTATAATCTTTCCAGTAATCCGATTTATAGCTACGATAGAAGGGCTGTCGACAACGACTTTATCTTTGTGAATTATTAATGTGTTGGCAGTACCTAAGTCGATAGCAATATCTTCAGTTAGAAAGTCAAAAAATCCCATGTTATAATAAAATTAGAGGAGGATGAAGTTAGTGAATTAATGCTTAAAGTGACGCGTTCCTGTCATTACCATAGAAATATTATTTTCGTCACAATATGCTATGCTAAGTTTGTCTTTGATAGATCCTCCAGGTTGGATTACAGAAGTAATACCCACCTTGCCTGCTATCTCTACACAATCTGGAAAGGGAAAAAAAGCATCGCTTGCCATAACAGAATCTTTTAAGTCAAACTTAAAATTTAAAGCTTTTTCAATAGCGTGGTTAAGCGCATCTACTCGAGAGGTTTGGCCAGTCCCACTTGCTAGCAATTGCTTGTCTTTTGCCAATACAATAGTGTTGGACTTGGTATGCTTACAAATCTTTGAAGCAAACAACAGATCGTCAACTTGAGAGTCTGTTGGGGATGTTTTTGTTACTGTTTTTATTTCTTCTTCGTTATCTGTTTTGAGGTCCCTGTCTTGAACTAAAACACCATTAAGACAAGTTCTCACAATCTCATCTTCAAATTGGAATACTTTTTGGACAAGTATAATTCTGTTTTTCTTTTTGGTAAGTATTTTCAAAGCTTCATCACTATAACTTGGAGCAATGACAACTTCACAAAATAGGCTGTTAATTTCTTCTGATGTTGCTTTATCAATTTCTGTATTTGAAATTAAAACTCCTCCAAAAGCAGAGACTGGATCTCCAGCTAATGCGTCTACATAGGCTTTATAAATACTATCGCGTTGAGCAAGGCCACAAGCATTATTATGCTTTAAAATAGCGAAAGTTGGAGCATCATTAGTGAACTCTGCCATCAAATTGACCGCAGCGTCTACATCTAACAAGTTGTTGTAAGATAATTCCTTGCCGTGAAGTTTATTAAATGCCTCATCAAAGTCACCAAAGAAAAACCCTTGTTGGTGAGGGTTTTCTCCATATCGTAATTCTACTCCTTTCTCAAAACTTTGTTTATGAGAAGGAAGTTGTTCTGTAGTGTTAAAGTAATTAAAAATGGCGGTATCGTAATGAGAAGAAATCTGGAAAGCCTTTGCCGCAAAATTCTTTCGTTCTTTAAGGCTTACTTTTCCTTTCGAGTTTTTAAGAACTCCCAGAAGGCTTTCATAATCTGATTTTGAAGAGACACAAAGCACATCTTTAAAATTTTTGGCAGCAGCTCTTATTAAAGAGATGCCTCCTATATCAATTTTTTCAATACTATCTTGTTCATTCGCCCCAGAAGCTACGGTATCCTCAAAAGGATATAAATCAACAATAACCAAGTCAATTTGTGGAATATCATAAGATTTTAATTCCTCTTGGTCTTGCTCGTTATCACTTCGATTTAGGATTCCTCCAAAAACTTTTGGGTGTAGGGTTTTAACTCGACCTCCTAAGATTGAGGGGTAGGATGTAATATCTTCTACGGGAGTAACCTCTATATCTAAATCTTTGATGAATTTTTCAGTCCCTCCAGTAGAGTAAATTTGTACTCCTAGATCATTTAAGGTTTGTACAATAGGCCCTAAGCCTTCTTTGTGAAACACTGAGATTAAAGCGGATTTTATTTCTTTTTCTTGGGCCATTTAAGATACGTTTTGTTAACGTTCCAAATGTAGAACATTGCCAATGAATATTTAAACGATGAACACCAAATAATCAGGAAATATAAAGCCCAGCTTTTGCTGGGCTTTATATTTCCTGATTTTGGACACTATTATTTTAAACGATCATCCCCGCAGCGACAGTTTCCTTGGTAGACTCATCCACTAGTATTATGCTTCCTGTGCTTCGGTTATCTCTATAACTATCAATCATCAATCGATGAGAAGTTTTAAGTTTTACTCTAGCAATATCATTCATTGTTAAATCCTTATCCTCTTCATTTCGTTTGAATGTATTGACATCCACTTTGTAAACTACCTCTTTAATGACAGCTTTTTGTTCGTTGGAGGTATGCATGATAGTGTATTTGGTTCTAGATTTTAAAGGAGCGTTATTTAGCCAACATAACATCACATCAAATTCTTGTAAAAGTTTTGGTTGATTGTTCTTTTTCACAATCATATTTCCTCTGCTTATATCAACATCATCTTCCAAGGTCATTGCTACAGACATAGGAGCAAAAGCTTCTTCAACTTCAGTTTCTCCGACGTTTATGGTTTTAATTTTAGACGTAAAACCAGAAGGTAATATAGTTACTTCTTCGTTCACTCTATAAATCCCACTAGCTATTCTTCCTGCATATCCTCTGTAATCCTCGAAGCCTTTGCGTTGAGGTCTAAGAACGGTTTGCACTGGAAATCTAGCATCAATTTTATTGATATCACTACTAATGTGTAGGGTTTCTAGCTCATGCAACATTGGCGAACCTTGAAACCAAGCCATATTTTCTGAGCGGTTGACCACATTATCACCATCTAATGCACTTATGGGTATGTAACGCACGTCTTTGATAAGTAGTTTTGAAGAGAACTCTTCAAATTCCTCCACAATGGAGTTGAAGGTCTCTTCAGAATAAGACACCAAGTCCATTTTATTTACACACACTATAATGTGAGGAATATTCAATAAAGAGGCTATAAAGGTGTGTCTTTTAGTTTGTTCAATAACTCCGTGTCTTGCATCAATAAGGACAACAGCAGCATTGGCAGTAGATGCGCCAGTCACCATGTTTCTTGTGTACTGGATGTGACCAGGTGTGTCTGCGATAATAAATTTACGCTTTGGTGTTGTAAAATATCTATAAGCAACATCAATAGTAATTCCCTGTTCCCGTTCATCTTTAAGTCCGTCGGTGAACATAGCAAGGTCTACACCTTCTATTCCTTTTTGTTTACTTGAATTTTTTACAGCGGCTAGTTGGTCTTCAAAAATGGATTTGGAATCGTAAAGCAGTCTTCCAATAAGTGTGCTTTTACCATCATCTACACTTCCAGCAGTAGTAAATCTTAGCAATTGGTTTTTATCTATTTTCATGATATGCATCAGTTTTTGTAATCAGAATTTTGGGTGTGTTAGAGAAATTATAGTCTAGAAATAGCCGTCTTTTTTTCGATCTTCCATCGCAGTTTCGGATCTTTTATCATCACTTCTATTTCCTCTTTCGGTTTCTCTCATCGTAGAAACCTCTTCGACGATTTTTTCCATAGTGTCTGCGTCAGACTCAATTCCCCCTGTAATGGTGATATCTCCTAGGGTTCTAAATCTTATTCTTTTAGATACTATTTCCTCATTGGGCTCTAGTTTTAAAAATTCAGAATTTGGAATCCAAGACCCATTTCTTTTCACTACGTCTCTCTGGTGAGCTAAATATAAAGAAGGGATTTCTATTTTTTCTTTGGTGAGGTAGTTCCAAACATCCATTTCTGTCCAGTTACTGATAGGAAAGGCTCTGAAGTGTTCTCCTTCAAAATATTTCCCATTGAGTAAATTCCACAGTTCAGGACGCTGATTTTTAGGATCCCACTGCCCAAACTCATCTCTGTGCGAGAAAAAACGCTCTTTTGCTCTTGCTTTCTCTTCATCTCTTCGGCCACCGCCAATAGCACAATCCACTTTATGCTCTTCTAGACTATCCAAGAGAGTTGTGATTTGTAAAGCATTTCTAGTTGCATTTTTACCTTTTTCTTCGGCAACACGTCCTTTATCTATAGATTCTTGGACAGAACCTACAATAAGATTGACACCTAGTTGTTTGGCAAGATCATCTCTAAATTGAATAGCTTCTGGGAAATTATGCCCAGTGTCTACATGCATTAAAGCAAAAGGAATCTTTGCAGGATGGAAGGCTTTTTTGGCCAAATGCGTTATAAGAATGGAATCCTTCCCTCCAGAAAATAAAATAACTGGATTTTGAAATTGGCCCCAAACTTCTCTTAAAATAAAGATGGCTTCTGATTCCAACTCTTCTAAATAATTTAAATAATAGGTGCTCATAGTTTTATATTCTTCGTGTTTCTTCTAAATAATCTATAATTTGCTTCACGCTCATTTCTACATTAATTTCTTCTGTAGAAATCTGAAGATCTGGGTTTTTAGGAGCTTCGTAGGGTGCGTCTATCCCCGTAAAGTTTTTTATTTCTCCAGCCCTTGCTTTTTTGTATAAGCCTTTTACGTCTCTATTCTCACATTCTTTTAAGGAGGTGTCTACATATATTTCAATAAGATTTTCCTGGCCCACAATTTCTTTAACTTGATCCCTGTCTGAAATCAATGGAGACACAAATGCAGCGATAGTTACCACTCCAGAGTCAACGAAGAGTTTTGCAACTTCAGCGATTCGCCTTAAATTTTCGTAGCGATCCTCTTTAGTAAATCCAAGCCCTTTATTAATTCCACTTCTTATGTTATCCCCATCTAAAGCATAGGTGTGGATTCCTTTATAAAATAATTCTTCTTCGACTTTATTTGCTATAGTCGATTTTCCAGAACCCGAAAGCCCGGTAAACCATAGCACAAAAGAATCGTGACCATTGACTTTATTTCTATGCGATCTTGTTATATCGTAGTCATGTATGACAATGTTTTTACTCATAATGTTGTTTTGACATGAAAATAACCGTTCAAAAGATTTTCTCTATTGTAAAGCATTTCTTCATTTGTATCTAGGCTTATAACTCGAAGGCCAACAGCTTTACAAATAGCTTGTCCTGCAGCGGTATCCCACTCCATTGTGGGTGCATATCGAGGATATACGTCTGCCTCTCCTTCTGCGACTAGGCAAAATTTAAGAGAACTTCCTTTGGAAACAATTTCTACTGGTTTGTGATGTGTGTCTTTCAGTTTCTCTACATAGTCCAAGGTGTCTTGATTCATGTGAGATCGGCTTCCAACCACTCTGATGGGGTTAGAACTCTGGCTCGGCTTCAAAGAGTTTGCTTTTTTCAGTAAAATATCTACATCAAACTCTCCTTGCGGAACTTCAACTTTATAGGAAGTTTGGGTTTCAACATCTCCTACATATAAAATGCGCTGCGCAGGAACATAAATAACTCCAAAAATTGATTTTTGTTCATCAATCAGAGCAATATTGACGGTAAATTCACCATTCTTTTTTACAAATTCCTTAGTCCCATCCAGTGGGTCCACAATCCAACAAGTTTTCCAAGACTTTCGGTTACTATAATCTATAGTTTTGTTTTCTTCACTAATAATTGGGATAGAAGTCGTCTCCAAATAAGACATGATCACTTTATTGGCTTCTTGATCTGCCAAAGTTAGCGGAGAATTATCTTCTTTATATTCTACTGCAAAATCGTGCTTGTAGATGTTCATAATAGCTTCACCTGCTTTTATAGAAGCCTCAATTGCCTTTAATTTATTTTTATGCATATAAGTAATTATTTTAACTTAAGTCTTGATATTCATTTGTTTATGCTTGTGCTAAAACATGAATTTCAAACAGTTATCTTTATTTTTTATAATAAATGACAAAAGTATACAATTTCTACCAATTTAGTAGACTATTCAAATTTGAATACAGAATTTTTTTTGTTAATTATTTTTATAAAGTAAAACTGTAATTATTAACTCTTTTTTTCGACACTTAAACTTGAAACTTTGATTCTTAAATTTATGCCTTTAAACAAAAAATTATGAAAACCCTCAATATCTTTTTTTTCGGTCTTTTTTTCTCTATTGTAGGAGTGGGGACTACTTTGAGTCAAAATATCCATCAGCATCAGCAATGGCAGGATTTACTTGAAACTTACGTGAATACTCAAGGAGATGTTGATTATAAGAATTTGAAACAAAATGAAAAGAAACTCGACGCTTACTTAGATCTTATTTCTAAAAACCCTCCTAAAGACTCTTGGACCAAAAATAAAAAGAAAGCTTACCTTATCAATGCGTATAATGCGTTTGCTGTAAAGTTGATTTTAGATCACTATCCCATAGAGAGCATTAAAAATATTGGAGGTTTTTTTAGCAGTCCTTTTACTACAGAATTTGCAAAAATCGGTGGTAAATTATATTCCCTAGATGATATTGAAAAAGGGATGCTTTTGGAAATGGGAGATCCCCGCGTTCATTTTGCGGTGAACTGCGCTTCAGAATCTTGTCCCAAATTGTTGAATGAAGCCTATGTAGCTGAAAAACTCGAAAAGCAACTCGATGCTTCAGCAAAAACCTTCGTAAATTCTGATAAAAATAAATTATCAAAAACTAAAGTAGAACTCTCTAAAATTTTTAAATGGTATGCTTCAGATTTTGAATCTGAATTTGGGTCAGTTATAAGATTTATAAATATCTATGCAGATGAAACTATCGACGAAGAAGCATTTATAAATTTTTTGTCATATTCTTGGGAACTGAATGAAAACTAGCTGGCATGATTAGTATCATTATTCCTGTTTATAATGAAGCTGAAGAGGTTATAAGCAACCTTATACAAATTCAGAATAGAATAAGTCCTTTTGGGTATGTTACGGAAATTCTCGTTGTGGACGGCGGAAGTAATGACGGAACTTTAGCTTTAATTAATCAGTTTGACGGTATCAAATGCTTGGAAAGTAAAAGAGGAAGATCAAGGCAAATGAACCATGGTGCTAAACAAGCTACTGCAGAAATCCTATATTTTCTGCATATCGATTCTTTTCCACCACAAGATTTTGATAGGTTAATTGAAGAATCTGTTCGAAATGGACACCAAGCTGGATGTTTTAAAATGAAATTTAGGAGTCGACATTCCTGGCTTCAATTTATAAGCTGGTTTACAAAATTCAATGCCAGGTTTTGTAGAGGTGGTGATCAGAGTTTGTTCGTTACAAAATCTCTTTTTGAAAAGGTAGGAGGCTACAATGAAGAGTTTCTAATATATGAAGATCATGAAATTTTAAAACCGATTTATGACTCCTCTGGTTTTGAGGTGATTCAACATTCGATTTCAACATCTGCAAGACGTTTTGAAGATAAGGGCATTTTGAAATTACAGATTCTCTTTTGGATAATTTATTTAAAAAAATGGAGTGGGGCTTCATCAGATGCGCTTTATAGCTTCTATATGAAGCACATTAACAACTAAAGTTGTTTATCTTAAGGATCCTGAATTATTTGATAAACTAGTTTTACATTTAAAACGTTGATAGTTTGGTGCAAAAATATATTCTACCGATTAAAGACTGGAAACTAATCTGGAAAAAATCAGTGTTGATGAAACAGTTAGAGTTGAGGCTCCAAAAACACGAGAGACTTTTAATTTTGCTATTCAATTGCAAACATTTTACGTAGAAAGCGTAATTTTTTGATTGGCTATTTATCAGTTGTTTTTACAAAAAACAATCAAGGTTAATAACTACTCTAACAGTATTATTTGACATTTTGAGAAGAACATTATTTTGAATATAAATCCTTTTACTCCTTCAAATAAGCATTAGGAATCGTGTTTTGTTTGCGTATTGGTTATTTTTTTGTGACATACTTGAAAGCTCAAGACAAATTAGTTTTTTTTTACAGGCTTAAATTCTGGTTTCTGTTTCAGAAGTTTAAGGTACCGAGGACATTAATCCTTTCAGTGCGTTGATATTTAGTGGTGTGCAGACGGAATATAAATTTATAAAAAGGTGGTAGTCAATCTGAGTTAATTTATACTAGTTAAGGTATTGTAAAAGAGGCAACCCCAATAGAACTCAATTTGATCCTGCTTTGAGACTAGATCATCTAAATCTGCCGATTTTATTTAAATTTTTTGTTGTGAAAGGCTTAACTTTGAAATTGAAGTCTGGAATGGGTTATCTTGTCAATCATCAACACAAAACTATTGTAGGGTCTGAGTCTTCTTTTTAATAAATTTCAGAAAAATTTAAGGATGTAAATTATAGAGCTAATATTGGGATCGGTTATAAAATAGAACGAGGCTTTACTATTGGATTTAGATATGATAGAAGTTTTATCGATATCAACAACGGAAATAACCCAGAGACAGGTCAACTCAATACCATTATATGATAGCTCAGTCTTCAATACTTTTTTAAATAATACTAAATACTCAAGAGTCTAAAAAACAGTACCTTTGCAAAAAATTTGAAAATGAAAGATCCTAAAAAAAATAAAACCAATCCAAAGACGTCTCCAAAAGATAAATTCAGTAAGAAAGAAGTTGCTCAGTCCAAAGTAGACAAGCAAATTAAGAATCCAAGTGCAGGCATGCGTCTTAACAAATACATTTCTAACTCAGGGGTTTGTTCTCGTCGTGATGCTGATATCTATATAAAATCTGGTAACGTAACGGTAAATGGAGAGGTGATTATAGAAATGGGACACCATGTGAAGTTAGAGGATGAAGTTAAGTTTGACGGACGTAGAATCAATCCAGAGCCTAAAGCATATGTTTTGCTCAATAAACCCAAGAGCTTTTATGTTACGGGTAGTTACGAAAAAGGGAAGCTTACCGCTTTAGACCTAGTCCAAAATGCCTCTAAGTCTAAACTTGCACCGGTTGGCAAATTAGACACCAGTGCTATGGGACTTATCCTCTTTACAAACGATGGTACGCTGGCTAAAAAACTCTCGGGTCATAAAAATGGAATTCGACAAATTTATCAAGTTGAATTAACTAAGCCTTTAAGAGAATCTGATTTAGAAGTGATTAAAGATGGTCCGTTTATCGAAGGTTCTAAAGTTAAAATTGAAGAAGCGGCTTTTGTCGACAATAGACCAAAAAATATAGTAGGACTTGAACTAAGGAGTCAACGTGCTCATATCGTCCAACGTATATTTAAAAAACTGGGTTATGAGATTGAAAAAATGGATCGCGTGATTTATGCAAATCTCGACAAGAAAAATTTACCTAGAGGTCATTATCGTCACCTTACCAGGCAAGAGGTTATCAATTTAGGAATGGTTTAAAACACTCTAATTGGCAATTTTTGTCATTATTTTAATGCTCAGAACTCTCTTGTCTTTTTGATTACTCTGCCCAAAATATAACAGCTCGCAAAGCAATTTATGATCACCAAATGGACAACATTGAATTTATGAAAAGGTAAAATGTTTCTAGTGTCTTGTCCGATATAGTTAACACAATAGCCTATAGGGCAATGTGAAAAAGATACGTACAAGCGATAGATATGAAAGCTATGGAGGTCAGTAGTTAATCACCTATAATTTTCTTCCGATTAATTTTATAGTCATGTTCTTTAGTTATTAGAGTATTGAAAATTCCTGCTTTGCTCTGCGCGCGGTTTATTTTACAACAAAACTCATAAAAATGTCTGTTAATACTGGATTCGCTTACCCATAAATATGTTTCTCTCATCTATGGTTTTACTTTATTTATTATGGTGTGCAATACTTCAAAGTTCTGCCTATTGTTGCTTGGTATTTGGGTAATGTTGAAAGCTTAGGCGAAAGGTCCGTATCCTCTCCAAAGGTCTGTCGTGATGAGCGCATCTCTTTAGAGGTGGTCCACGATATAATTGTAATGAAGTTGTCGAAAAGTCCATTATGCTTACCATATACAAAGTTTGACCTTACCCAGATCGGTAAGTTGTAAAGCTTTCGATGCTTTCTTTCTCTTTCTTGACGTTTCAGCTACGAAAGATTTCCACTTCCTTATAGCCCCAAGTAGAAACTCCACAACATGTACTATGCCATCCAAGTGTCAGCAGAAGCTGACTCTCGGTTTGTGCGGATATTATACTGTCGAGAAAAATCCATCTTAATTTGACAAGTGATAAGGTTATTTTTCAAAAACATACATTTGTTCTAAATCTTCAAACTAGAGAGATATTTCTTGCATTCGTGACTCGTTTTAAACCGATCGGAGAACTCTAGAAGATTTTGATCTTTAAGTGTGCTCAAATTTATTAATTTTAATGACCCTAGAGTTAAGTATTTGTTGACTGATCTCTTTAATTTTAAACAAATTAGGACCTTTAAATCTTA
>NZ_PJBS01000219.1 GCF_002836055.1 Psychroflexus sp. MES1-P1E | reverse complement strand
AAATCTTCCTCAAGATTGAGATCATAGATTTGAGTTAAGAAATCCCGGACGAAGTTATAGGCATAGGCTAAAAATGCAAGTAGTAAGCCAACCCCTTTGAAAAGATTAGAACTAATACCTACCTTTAGTAGAGTATTGAAATTCAATTTAAAGAGCAATGAAGGCTCTTCGATTCTTTTGGAATGTTCATCTAATTTAGAATCCAAAGCACTTTTGTCATTCAAAATTTGCAGGTCATCATCTCCTATCCGCTCTTTTTCTTTAATAAGTTTATCTTTTAAAGATTGAGCAAAATCTTTGTCTAAGGCTTTAATTTTAATTTCGGCAGTTCCTTCGCCAGCCGTTTCAATTTCAAAACCCACTACATTTAAAACCTGTTGCAAAAAATTCTGTTGAAGATTGATGTTTTGAATTCTCTCAAAAGGAATTTCAACATGACTTAATTTTATGACTCCTTGATCTAAATGAAAAGCGTCTTCTTGAATAGAAAATTTAAACTTTTTATAGGATAGATATGAGAAAACAAATTGAAGAACAACAAATAAAATTGCTCCTATAATAATATAAGTACCGTAGTCTTGTAATAGGTTTTTCTTAAAAAAAGGAATTGCCAAAATATAAATATTTTGACGGACTCGCTTTATCAGGTCTGTAAAAAAAATAAGAAAAATACCATTAAAAGATTGTAATCTAGGAATTGAGAAGTCTATATTACTCATCTATAATAGTAGTTTTAGCCAGAACTTTAGCCTTTATTTTTTGAGCGGTCTCTTTATCCAACCCATCTATAATTAAGTCTCCCGAAGAAGCGCCAGCAGTATACAGTCTTAAAGAATACAGATTGTAAAACCGAGAAAGCGGACCTTGTTTGATCTCTACATGCTGTATTCTATTATAAGGAATAACAGTCTCTGTAAAATAAAAGAAGCCAGATTGGTAAATAATATCGTATTGTCTTATTCCAAATAACCTCAAGGGGAAACCTTTTTCGATCTCAGTTGCTCTTACCACTAAAACAAGGCTTAAGAGGCATAAGACCACAATAGGAATCCATAGAGGAACAGGTTCAATAAAGAAAGCTATAATCGGTAATGCAAAAAGCAAGGTAAAGACAAGCCCCTCATTTATCCAGATCAGTCTCTTATATCGTTTTTGAACTAAATTAAGCTCAACAGATTTAAAATCTGGTAACTCATCAAGATGCACTTCTAAATTTTCAAAATTCATATAATCAATAATTGGATTTCACTCGCTCTCCATTTTTATAGTAACCTACAAAGGCATCTTGAAAATCGAGTTTTGTTACTATTTGTCTGAGTTTTTCAGCTTCGACTTCAGTTTGATACACTCCTAAAGTGAACAAATTAAAATCTCTAAAATTAGCATTATGAACTATACTATAAGCATCTGATGACAATTTGACGTTGAATTTCTTAAAAGCACCTAATTGAACCGCATAGAATTCATTTAGATCTAATGGACTAGTAGACATAGATATCTGAGACTCTAAATCTGCAATTCTATTTTCATAATTTTCTATGGATGAGATTTCAACAATCTGTTCGCCTTCTTCAAGCTGAATACCAGTGTCCAAATTTAATAAATTCGGTTGAAAATTAACAATTAAAAGAAGTGCTAAAAAAAGTATTGCCAAGATAACAGTAGAAGCCAAAAAACCCTTCCGCTGTGATTTTATGTTTTTCTTTTCTTCAGCGAGTTCAATTATAGCTAGATTTTTCTCTTTAATTTCGGCTTTCGTTTCAGTTTCTTTATTAACGATTTCTTGAAGCTCTTGTTCGGTTAGGATTGGCATAGATGTATGAGTTATTGATTATCAATTAATACAGTCTAATTTATGAAAACCATTTGATATTTTTAAAGTTTGGTTTTCTTTTTTCTAAAAAGGCATCCCTCCCTTCTTTTGCTTCTTTGGTCATGTAGGCCAATCTAGTAGCCTCTCCTGCAAAAACTTGTTGCCCTACCATACCATCATCTGTAGCATTAAAAGCAAATTTCAGCATTTTGATAGAGGTTGGAGATTTTTCAAGTATTTCTTGAGCCCAATCATAAGCTGTAGACTCTAATTCTTCATGGGGAATCACCGCATTCACCATTCCCATTTCAAAAGCGTCTTGAGCGCTGTAATTTCTACCTAGGAAAAATATTTCTCTAGCTTTCTTTTGACCTACCATTTTAGCAAGATAAGCAGAACCATATCCGCCATCAAAACTCGTTACATCTGCATCGGTTTGTTTAAATATAGCATGCTCTTTACTCGCCAACGTCAAATCACAAACTACATGTAAAGAGTGCCCCCCACCAACAGCCCAGCCTGGCACAACGGCAATGACCACTTTAGGCATAAAGCGAATTAATCTTTGTACTTCAAGGATATTGAGCCTTGGCGTACCATCGTCATCTACATAGCCTTGATGGCCTCTTGCATTTTGATCTCCTCCACTACAAAATGCATATTTACCATCTTTAGAAGATGGGCCTTCACCCGTAAATAAAACTACACCAATGCTAGTGTCTTCCCTAGCGTCTAAAAAAGCATCAAAAAGTTCATTAACCGTTTTAGGACGAAAAGCATTCCTCACATCTGGCCTGTTAAAAGCTATCCTGGCGACACCATTAGATTTTTTATAAGTAATATCTGTATACTTTTTAGCAGTAGTCCAATTCATTTTATTTTATTTATTTATGATGTGAAATTTTTTCTCCGTTTTTGGAATAATAGTCTAATTCCTTAAATACAAATTTATCTTTTTCTGTTTTATAAACAGAACATTCATCTATAGGTCCTACATAAAGGTGAAGACTTATAGATCGGCCTTTGTCGAGGTTATGCAAAGAATGATATCCTAAGGCGTCATTCATATAGGATAAACGGCTTTGAGTCATCTGCACATCTGCTGTTTTTTCTAAATCACCCTCTATCTCGGCATATCGTTTTTCCCTAAGCTTCCCTTCAGCCAAATACACCCAACACTCTTCTCCATTATGACAATGAATGGGAGTTTCTTGCCCTTCTTCCCAACATAATAAAAGTAATTCATACTTAGAGGTTCTAGAAACACAGTTCCTAGTGTAAGTTTCTTGACACCAAAATGCATAAGGCATTAAATCCTCTTCTGGAATTGACAGGTGTTTTGCGATTTCAAAATAATCTTGTCCCTTACAAGTTGGTAATATTTCTAAA
>NZ_PJBS01000218.1 GCF_002836055.1 Psychroflexus sp. MES1-P1E | reverse complement strand
GAAGGCGGCGACCTACTCTTCCACAAGTATGCAGTACCATCGGCGCAAACGGGCTTAACTTCTCTGTTCGGAATGGGAAGAGGTGAGCCCCGTTGCTATAACCACCTTAAATCATTAAGGTTAATTGAGTAAGTCTCAATCACCTTTATAAGCAGTCCCAGCTGTTGCGGGAATTCTAATATCGTGACATAGTTAAAGATATATAACAAGATGTTAAGTAAGGATAAAATAAACTAATAATCGTCTCATAGATAAGCTATATGGATAATTAGTATCACTTGGCTATGACATTACTGCCTTTACACCTGTGACCTATCAACCCCATCGTCTTTGGGGATCCTTTAAAGAAATCTCATCTTGTGGTGGGTTTCGCGCTTATATGCTTTCAGCGCTTATCCCTTCCAAACGTAGCTACTCTGCTATGCTCCTGGCGGAACAACAGATACACCAGAGGTTTGTCCAACTCGGTCCTCTCGTACTAGAGTCAGATCCACGCAAATTTCTAACGCCCACTGTAGATAGAGACCGAACTGTCTCACGACGTTCTGAACCCAGCTCGCGTGCCACTTTAATGGGCGAACAGCCCAACCCTTGGGACCTTCTCCAGCCCCAGGATGTGACGAGCCGACATCGAGGTGCCAAACCCCCCCGTCGATGTGAGCTCTTGGGGGAGATCAGCCTGTTATCCCCGGAGTACCTTTTATCCTTTGAGCGATAGCCCTTCCATGCGGAACTACCGGATCACTATGCTCTACTTTCGTACCTGATCGACTTGTAGGTCTCTCAGTCAAGCTCCCTTATGCCATTGCACTCTACGCACGGTTACCAAGCGTGCTGAGGGAACCTTTAGAAGCCTCCGTTACTCTTTTGGAGGCGACCACCCCAGTCAAACTACCCACCAAATAATGTCCCCCAACTTAAGTCGGGGTTAGGCTTCAAACAAGTAAAGGGTGGTATTTCAACAATGACTCCACTGCCCCTAGCGAGGCCGCTTCAATGTCTCCCACCTATCCTACACATCACTTATCCAAAGTCAATATTAAGCTATAGTAAAGGTTCACGGGGTCTTTTCGTCCCACAGCGGGTAATCGGCATCTTCACCGATACTACAATTTCACCGAGGTCATGGCTGAGACAGTGTCCAGATCGTTGCACCATTCGTGCAGGTCGGAACTTACCCGACAAGGAATTTCGCTACCTTAGGACCGTTATAGTTACGGCCGCCGTTTACTGGGGCTTCAATTCAATGCTTCGCCCGAAAGCTAACATCTCCTCTTAACCTTCCAGCACCGGGCAGGTGTCAGGCCCTATACTGCATCTCTCGATTTAGCAGAGCCCTGTGTTTTTGATAAACAGTCGCCTGGACCTCTTCACTGCGGCCCTCACTCAAAAGTGAGGGCGACCCTTCTCCCGAAGTTACGGGCCCATTTTGCCTAGTTCCTTAGCCATGAATCTCTCGAGCACCTTAGATTTCTCATCCCAACTACCTGTGTCGGTTTACGGTACGGGCTGCTTTAATTGATTTTCTTGGAAGAACGGCCTCTAGATTATCACCGCCACCGTAGCTTTGGTGTACTATCTCTACCTTACAGTAGATTCAACGTGCAATTCCGTCTGCACGCACTAGATTTCCTTCTCCGTCTCGTTTATTTTAAAGCAGGTAGCAGAATATTAACTGCTTGTCCATCGACTACCCCTTTCGGGTTCGCCTTAGGCCCCGACTAACCCTCAGCTGATTAGCATAGCTGAGGAATCCTTGGTCTTTCGGTGTGCGGGTTTCTCGCCCGCATTATCGTTACTTATGCCTACATTTTCTTTTCTAAACGCTCCAGCATACCTTACAGTACACCTTCTGCGCTGTTTAGAATGCTCCCCTACCTCTCACAAATCTAATTGTAAGAGCATAGCTTCGGTAATATACTTATGCCCGATTATTATCCATGCCTGACCGCTCGACTAGTGAGCTGTTACGCACTCTTTAAATGAATGGCTGCTTCCAAGCCAACATCCTAGCTGTCTAAGCAGTCTGACCGCGTTAGTTCAACTTAGTATATATTTTGGGACCTTAGCTGATGCTCTGGGTTCTTTCCCTCTCGGACATGGACCTTAGCACCCATGCCCTCACTGATTAAAAACATTTTATAGCATTCGGAGTTTGTCAGGAATTGGTAGGCGGTGAAGCCCCCGCATCCAATCAGTAGCTCTACCTCTATAAAACTATTTAATCGCTGCACCTAAATGCATTTCGGGGAGTACGAGCTATTTCCGAGTTTGATTGGCCTTTCACCCCTACCCTCAGGTCATCCCAAGACTTTTCAACGTCAACGGGTTCGGTCCTCCACTATGTGTTACCACAGCTTCAACCTGCCCAAGGGTAGATCACACGGTTTCGCGTCTACCACAGCTAACTTAATCGCCCTATTCAGACTCGCTTTCGCTGCGGATCCATAACTGAATTATTTATCCTTGCTAACGGTGGTAACTCGTAGGCTCATTATGCAAAAGGCACGCCGTCATCCCTAATAAATTAAGGACTCCGACCGCTTGTAAGCGTATGGTTTCAGGGTCTATTTCACTCCTTTATTCAAGGTTCTTTTCACCTTTCCCTCACGGTACTGGTTCACTATCGGTCTCTCAGTAGTATTTAGCCTTACCGGATGGTCCCGGCTGATTCATGCAAGGTTTCTCGTGCCCCGCACTACTCAGGATACTACTACATCATTAATATCTTACCCCTACAGGCCTGTCACCTTCTATGGGAACTCTTTCCAAAGTATTCGGGTTCATTATTAATGACGATATCGTAGTCCTACAACCCCAGTACTGCCGTAACAGTACTGGTTTGGGCTGTTTCACGTTCGCTCGCCGCTACTAGCAAAATCACTATTGTTTTCTCTTCCTCCGGCTAATTAGATGTTTCAGTTCACCGGGTTCGCTTTCCTTGCGGAATACTATACCTTCAGTATAGTGGGTTGCCCCATTCGGATATCTGCGGATCAATTCATATGTGCTAATCCCCGCAGCTTTTCGCAGCTTGTCACGTCCTTCGTCGCCTCTGAGAGCCTAGGCATCCCCCATACGCCCTTAATAAGCTTATCTATTCGATAATTATTTATTTATTTTACTCTAAAGTACTCTTACTCCTTAATTAAAAAAAGTAATAATTCTCTTACTCTCGTATTCTTATATATCTTCAATATGTCAATGAACTTT
>NZ_PJBS01000217.1 GCF_002836055.1 Psychroflexus sp. MES1-P1E | reverse complement strand
GTCCACCTATAATTCCAAGTCCGACTTCAACTGCTTTCGCAACTACTTCTCTAAAGTCTGTTCGTTTCCAACCATATTCTTTTCCACTTACAATTGCTTTTTGTAAGATTTCAGACGGTAGATATTTTTCTTCGATTTCTGTCATTTTTCAAATGCACCACAACGTTAAGTATAAAAGGTCGTTTTAATGCCTTTTATACATTGTTAGCTGTACGTTTTATTCTTAGTTAATTTTATCCATAAATCTTTTTGTCTCTGATTTCCCAATATTCAGAAACTTGCCCCCTTGTTTTCCATATCAATTCGATTATTTCACCTAACGAATCCTCTGAGAATTGAATATATTCTTGCTTTTTTCCTTCTTTAGTTATTCGTAGATTGACATACGTGTACTTCTCTTTATTTGTACTCTCCCAATCCGCATGTACAACCAAATTTCTTAATCTTCCAGATTCTCTTAGGTTTTTAATCAAATCTTCATACGTACGATTAGATTCTTCGTCCATTATTTGAGATTCGTAATGCAGATCATCTGATAATCTTTTGAATAAATCAATTTTGCTGGAGTATGTCATTTTATGAATTACAGTCAATCCTAAATCCTCACTTCTATCACTGAAAACGTGGCAAATGAATTGGTCAAACCACTGTTCAAGTGCATTAAACTCCATAACTATTCTTCCGATTAAAGGCAGAGCGTTTTCAATGTAATCTTCTGCTTCATCTTCATCATCAATGTCGTGCATTAAGTTTTGGATAAAATCTTTTCGTTTAAGTTTTATTGCTTCAGATTTGTCCAGGAATAATTAGAGTATTAACATTTGAAATCAAATTTTGACAAAATTCAAATTCTGCTGGATTATTAGTAATGTGGTTGAAAATTTCAGTTATACGATTACTATTGTTAGGAGGGCAACTGGGAACGTTGCTTTGAGCAATAGGAGGGCTACCAAACATATTTATATGAGAATAGATTAAATCCCTTTCTCTTTCAAGCCTATTGTCAGATTCAAATATTTTCAAACCAATCGAATGTCCATGATGAAAATATTGAGATAAAGCAAGATTATTACCCATGTCTCCACCAATATTACGTTGTGTCGAAATGTGTTGACTAAAGCGTATTCCTGTTGGTTCTGATTGTCTACAAGCTTCTCCAATATATAAAATACAGCTATCTGCGATAGGGTAATTAATTTTCCTATTATTCAAGTAATATATATAAACAATACTGCGATTTACACCTAAAAGAGGATTACTTCTTAGCGCAAGTAATTCAGCCCTGTCTCTTATGCTATCTATTTGGTGAATTTCGTTCATTATGGTTAATTACAGCTAACGTGTTTGTATATGGTTTGTTGCGTGTTTCAAGCAACTAATTTAGTAAATAATTACCGACCAAGAAAGTCCGCGAGGACTTTCGTAAGTAGACGAGAAGCCAGCAATAAATTATATACGGTGTTAGCAAATCGTTTTTTATTTTTTCACAAGTTTCAAATTCCGTATTGCGTAGAATTCAATTCCGTTTATTGGTTTTATTTTCCGCTTTTTTATTCGGTAAGTTATGGTCGAATTAATTTCATTCCATTTCTTATCCGATTTACTTTCTTTCTCCAGTTTTATAGTCAGAATAAGAGTTTCTTTTTCAATTTTCCATTCTCCTTTTAATTCCGAGTATAATATTTCGTGATAATGATAGAATTTTGTTCTATGAAAAGTTCCGTCTTTATAAAGTACTAAACTGTCAGAATCGACATAATTCCATTTAATTCCACTTTTAGATTTCTGTTTTGTCTTTTCTTTCTTATACACATATTCAGATTGGATTTCTTGCGAAACCAAAATGTTAGTTAAAAAACTAAAAATAAATATTAGAAATATTTTTTTCAAATAATAAAATTTTTAATCATTTTCAGATTTTGAATGATTTTTTTACTTCGTAAATACATTATCAAGGCACATAAACTAATTGAATGTCAATTGAATATTCATTATTGTTTTCTCTTATTTCAGCATTCAGTACTAAATCGCTCAATCCTTCTTCTTTCGTGTAAAGGTCTATAAGTACATTCCAATAATCTCCATAATAAATATAAACCGATGAATTCCAAGTTTCATTCGGAAGTTCAACTAATTCTTCTCCATAATCTTCAATATATTCTTTGATTTGTTCAGCAGTTTCATTTGAAATCGGATTCACGTTTTTTATTTTTGAAATTAAATTATAATCTCCTTTCTCAAAAGCGTTTACAATTTCCTTAAAAATCGGTCTCCAAATGTGTGGTATTGGAAGTTCATTTTCCTCGTTTTTCTCAACCTTTATTTTAGTCATTTCCTATAATTTATGATTTCCAAATTCAATTATTTCCTTTGTTGAGTTTGAGTGGTTAATGTTTGCTAACGGCTCGGCTATGGTTAGTACGGGAATTAAAAGTAGTGAATTTCCGATTAAGCACTTAGCCAAAACTTTTTATTTTGTTTTATCTTTTCTATTTAAAGCCATATCAAAAGATTTGGCGGACTTAGTTAAAAGCTCTAAACTTTGGGTTAAGCACCAAAACCCGTATTAATTATAGCCATTGTTGTGTGTAGTCTTTTCTATCCATAAGGATTAAATTCTCCATATTCATTTATATGCTTAATCAATTCCGAGACGTACCAAGATTCATCATTATCCGTTATTCTTTGCAAAACAGGAATACTTTCGGCACCTTTTTTATATGCATAAATTACTGCTCCGATTTCTCTAATTTCAAAGTCCAGATTCTCGTCTGAAATAATTTCTTTTAAAATTCCATCATAGTTTTTAATAACTGATATTATGGATTCAACAGATTGTCCAAGAGTTCCTCTTCCTAACATATCCTCTTGGTCAACAAAACCTAATAATTTTATGACATCATCTTTCTCAAATTTAGCAAGTTCCAAAGTTCCGTATTGTTGAGATTCATTTGTGTATGAGTCGTTTGAATATGATAAATCTGGATGCCAAGGACAATGAGACAAGTAATAAACTAAAATTGGAGGAATTGAACCTATGTTTTTGGTTTTGAAAAAATCAATAAATAAATCCCAAACTTCATTTCTGTCAGCGTATTTTTTAAAAAGACTATAAAGTCCAAGATAAAATTCATCTGTTTTGTTAGATTTAAACAAACTTTTTGCAAATTCAAACGTAACATCTGGAACTTCATTAAGTATTTCGCTAATAAACAA
>NZ_PJBS01000216.1 GCF_002836055.1 Psychroflexus sp. MES1-P1E | reverse complement strand
GTATTTATTAAAACCAGCCGAAAATCTAACGGTCTGACTATTATCTTGTACAAACTGAACTAAAGAGCAAAAATCAGTCAATGAATCGTTAGATACAATTGAAACATTAGAAGAAGAAGTAATTCCTTCTAAACCATTTAAACTAATTAAATTGATATTATTCAGAATTCCTATTTGAGGGATTTGTCTTAAACTTTCCAGGCCATTTAGGTTCGTCAAAATTCTATTGTTATTGATAAAAAGAAAACCAATATTAGTTAAACTATTCAAAGCGTTTAAAGTTTCCAATTTTTGGTTATTGGAAATACTTAAGGTTTCTTGTATATCTGTTAAATTTTCAAGACCGGATAGTGATAACAGTTCACGATTATTTTTTATTTCCAATTGCTCTAATTCAGTAATATTCTCCAAACCTTTTAAAGATTTTAAATCAAAATTATTATGGATTAATATACTGCCATTAATTATTTCTAAATTTTCTAACCCACGTAAATCCTCAATTTCATATGTACCTCTGATTACTAAATTTCCATTAATCGTCTTGTACCCTTTTATAATTGGGTCCTCTAAATCCTGAAGTGAGTTGATAAATAAACTCCCATCCAAGTGTGTTACTATTTCTGTGTTGTCATCACTTGTTGAACAAGAAATTATTAACAATAAAGTAATTGCTAATAATAAACTTTTTTTAATCATATTTTCTTATTTTTAATTCAAAATTCATGTAAAATCTTTTTGTTGTTTGCTTATATTTTACTTTTAGATACAACGAATACTAAAATGTTACTAATTATATTTTTTAAATTAAAACCGATATCCAATTCTTAAGTCTAAATTCACTTCAACTTCACTTTTATTTTCAAGAAATCCAGCTTGTTTCGCAAAAGTGTATCTGTATCCAATTCCGAATCCAGTTTCGTATGTGAAGTGTTTTCCAATATTTCGTCTAATTCCCCAAGTTGGTATTATTGAAATGTCACTAACTATACTTACATTATCAGTGTTTGAAATAACAAACCAATCTGGATGATAACTTGTTTTTAACGATATAAAATTTCCGCTATTTCCGTCAATTTTTCGTGATTTCTTTACTCTTTTATTCAGGTTATAATAAAGTCTTGGTTCAAGCGTAATTACTGGTGTCAATAAAAACCCCGTACCATCATAAAAGTCTCCTCCCCAAATTCCGCTGTCGAATCCTATTTCAGAACGCAATGCAATTGAATTTGATAACTTTGTTTCATTATGCAACCAAATCCCTAAAAATCCAGTTTGGATACCGTAGGTTGATTTTTCGACGCTCGCATTTTGTGATTTTACAATTAAAGTCATTCCGCAGAACATTACGATCAATATAACTTTTAACATTTAGTTCAATTTTGTTTTATATTTATATTCACTTTAAAATGTTGTACAACCTGATTATAAGGCTAGTTTTGTGCACTTACAATTACTTGTAACAATTGTCGGCAACAGATTTAATAATTATATTCAATTTGGTTCTCCCACCGATCAAGGTTTATAAAGATTCTATCTGTACTTGAAATCTGTATTTGTGTCAAATCAAAGGACAGATCAATTTCTATACCAGCTTCACAATTATCTTTATCGTCAAATGCTAACCTAATATTTCTCTGAATAGGTTCAGTTTCTGTATAGTCATTTCCCGATATTAAGTCATAATATATATTACCACATCCTCCTCCATAATGTATAGTTAGATTTAGATTGTTATCAGTTATTGTTGTCGTAATTATTTCGAAGTCATCATTAGGGGCAGTTGAAAATAAATCTTCATCAACTCTAATTTTATTAGAATTCTCTAAAGAACTTTTCACGGTATCGTCATCATTGTTGCAACCAACCATAATGACAGTAATAAATATTAGAAATGTAATTTTAAATTTCATTCGTTTATTTTTTTAAATTGTTATTCTAGTTTATATAATTAACTACAATATCCCGGCTATTAGTAGTTTAGTGGCTTCGCACTTATACTTGCAAATAAGAACCAAACCAAAAATCCTTGCAAATTTTAAGACCTAGGCGGGAACAAGCAATTACTTATGGTTATTATTATTATTACACCTTTTTATATTTTCCTTAATTCAACACGTCTGTTTTTAGCTCTACCTTCTGCTGTTGAATTATCGTCTACAGGCCTTTGTTGTCCATATCCTTTAGTTTTTAGTCTAGATTGATCAATACCTCCAACCGTAATAAGTGTCACAAAAACAGACATCGCTCTTTTTTTTGATAATTTTATGTTTGATGTTTCACTACCAACATTATCTGTATGACCTTCAATACTAATTTTTAAATTAGAGTTTGCTTTCATCATTTTAGCAATTTCACCAATGATTTGAAAAGAATCACCACCATTAATACGCGATTTACCAATGTCAAAATTAATGTATACTGTAGAGTAGCCTTTAGTATTAATCTCATCTAAAATATCGTCAGCTGTAATTTTTTCTATGGTTTGTTCAAAGTCCTTAAATTCTACAATACCAATTTTTCCTCTAGAATGTTCTGATATTATTTGAAAACCTATTTTCTTCGTTTTGGTTTTTAAAACAAACATTTTTACTGGTTTGTTAATAATATCTCCTGCATAAAATTCGTTTTTATGTTCATGTTGGGGATTTGGAGTTTCTCCCCATTTTTGAATAAACTCAAAAGGAATTTGTCCATCAAAAATCAATATGGCGCCAATTGATTCTAAATATTCTGAAACGCTTTTTTCAAACCAATATTTTCCCATTTCTTATCTCCATCCATTACTAGTGTCATTCTTTCAACTTTCCCATCAAGAACGAAAAATGAACTTCCATTGAACATTTCCAATTTATCAAATTCATATGATTGAGACTCCTTTTTATCAACAATCAATCTGTTCGGAGCAGTAATGTAAGGGAAAGCTCCTATATCAGCTTTTGATTCCAGAATATCATCCCAAGAGAATTTTGATACTTTTTCTTCTTGAGATTGTACCAAACTAACACTCAAAATAAGTGCAACCAGTAATATGTAATTTGTTTTTTTCATATGTTTAAGGATTTAAAATGCAAAGTGCATTGGCATTTTCGTTTTTAAAAAGAGTTGTTTTTTAACTATTGAAAACTATTCATCAATTTTCGAGTATTCTTTTGGAGGTGTCAAACTAAACTTTTTGTCTGATACAGGTTCACTTACTATTTTCACTACTTCTGATATGCTGTTGTCACCTTCAG
>NZ_PJBS01000215.1 GCF_002836055.1 Psychroflexus sp. MES1-P1E | reverse complement strand
AAATTCGCATAGGAGCAAATTTTGTAGCCTATGCTTAAAGTAGTAGATAGCTTCAATTGGCGGAAAGAGCAGTTGTTGAGATGAACGTTGAACCGCCGTATACGAGACCCGCATGTACGGTGGTGTGAGAGGCGCAGTGGCGACTTTTAAGTCGTCACCCGTCTACTCGATTGCCAATAGTGCTTTTTTATTCAGACCAAACTAAAAATTCGAGAGGATTTTCGTAATTACACTAGAACTAGCAATAAATTATATATTGTGTTATCACACGTTTTTAATTTTTTAGTTCTTCCAAACGTTTTCTTATTTCAGGATTTTCAGGATTTAAGTCTAAAGCTTTAATGTAAGATTTTCTTGCTTTTATTTTATTTCCATTTACTTTATATGCTTCAGCTAAACTATCCCAAGCATTACTTGATAAAGGGTAGTTTTTAGTATTATAATTAAAGTAGAAAAGAGCCTTTTCAATATCTGGTCTCGTATAGAGAAATAAATAACCATAGTAATTAATAACTCCTTCGGGTAAATATACATTGTACCCAAGTCTTTCAGATAGTTTTGAAAATTTTGCTTGAATCAATTTTGGATTGGTGTACATCTCATCATAATTTATCATATGTTCTCTAAAGATATATTTCATACCATCAATGAATGAAACTAGAGGCATTGAATGATGATTTTCCTCTTTATACTCATACTTTTTATAACCTAAACTGATGTTATTTGGTGAGTTTTGTTCAAATTCTTGAATAAATGTCCATCCTGGATTATATTCTTCAGGATAAATGTTATTGGATACTCTATCTACAGTTGTAAAGAAGATATCTCTTTTTGTCCCATTATATTCTTTAGAAAAAAGCTTTAAGCGTTTCATCATTATTTCATTATCCCACCAAGCACTAAAGTCGATTACTAAATAAGAGTTAAATGTTTCAGGAATTGAAAATAAAGCTTGTAAAACAGGTAAACCTGTAAATGAATAACCTACAAAAGTCCGATATGAATTAGTTCTGTATTTATGTTCAACAAATGGAATTAATTCTTTTTGAATAAATTTCAGAAAGTCATCTGCTCCTCCGCTAACTTCCAATCCTTTTTCCTCTTCTTTTGTGTAACCAATTAAGGAGTTTGTAGGAGAAGAATCTTTAATTCGATTTTGACTAGTAATTCCAATTACAATCATTTCAGGAATCTGCGGACTAACATCACTACTTAATTGAGTAATTACTCCTGTAAATGAATTAAAAAATTTTCTTCCATCTAAAAGGTATAATACAGGATAGTTTATGTAGTTATTATCATTATATGAATTAGGTAGGTATATTGAAATTTCTCTATCTGAATTAAGTATTTCAGATTTAATTGTTAATCTTTCTCCAATAACAATGTTCTTTTTATTTTGTCCATATGACAAATTTGAAATCATCATTAATACTAGTAGGATAAATAGTTTTTTCATTTTTGTTTTATGTTTACTAGTGGTTTTCGTAAGAATAATAAAGGGTTAAAACTTACTTGTTTTTCGATTTGGCGGACTCTGTTAGTATGCCCTAGTATTTTTATTATGTAGCTTTTTTTATGATTAGTTGTAAATCACATAATTTACTTTATCTACTCCAGTATTTCCACTTTTTGAATTGTACGCATAGATTATTAATTCATAGTTTCCTGCGGAATTAATGTTTACGTTTCCTTCAAATAGGTTTGTCTTAACGAGTGACATGTCAATGTCTTTAAAATGTTCTCCGTCTTTTTTAAGAATACCTTTTACTTCAATTTCATCAGAGTTCCATATTCCTCCTTTTCTAATTGTACAACCACACATCATTACAATATTTGCCTTAATCTGGAAGGGATTATCTTTTACAGAATCTAAAGAGATATAGTGATGTGTTCGAGGTTTTAATATATCAATTATAAAACCAGGTATTTCTAAAACAATTCCATCGCCTAAAATATCTTTGCCAGGAATAAGCCATAATTCAGTATGCACATTTATTTGAGCTTGTTTATAGTTATTAGGAGAAATTACCTCAATGCTTATGAATGTTGGCTCATCAATATCAATAGTAGCTAAAAACTTGGCGGTTTGATTATCAGTAATCGAAGATCCTCTTTCTTTTGGAATATTCATTATCAAATCGGTATTTCCTGTACTACCGTTTGTTTTTCCTTCTGCCAATATTCTATTATTAGTTTTGTTTCGAATAATCACGTAAGCTCCTCCAAGAGAACTTCCAATAAACTTGGCATCTTTTGCTTTTGCTCTTACTAGGATTTTAGTTTCTGTCGCAAATGAAGATAGACTTAAAAGAAGTACAGCTATAAGTATTATACTTTTTGTCATAATTTTTTATTTAATTGATTTTAAATATTCCTGTTTAAATCTATAGTGAAATGAGGTTTTTACTAATTTTAAATCAATATTGTCCAAGTGTGATATAATACCTAAATCTTTGTCTAAAATATCTAAGATTGCTTTTTCACAACTATCCCAGATTACTTCAAGTTTAGGGATTAACTTGTGAGCTTTATCGGATAATGAGATAATCTGTTTTCTTTTGTCTGATTGATCTGGTTTAGTTTTTAAATAACCTTTTTTGGACATTTTCTTTACGATAACAACCACCGATGGATGGGCGTATCCCAAATGTTCGGCGATACAGGATATTGAACACTTTTCTTTTTTTTGTAAAAGCATAAATAACAAATACCAATTGGGTTCTACATCAACATTCAATTCTTTATATAGCTTTCTTATATCGTGTGACATTCTATCGCTTATTCTTTTTAATCGACTGTCTAAAGCTTTGTAGCCAAGTTCTTTTATGAAGTCATCATTCATTTTTAATTAATTTGAGGCAAATATAATATAAATAAATACAACTATATAGTTGACTATGTAAATTTTTAAAATGCTACATAAAGATCTTGTGTATTGAAAGTTGCATTTTTGTGTATGAAAATTTTGGGAGGAAAAATTAGGTGCATTAAATCTTAAACTACCAGTAGCCTTATTTTAACTTTTATTTTTCTCACTAGAAGTAGGCAATCTCTACCTATTAATGAACTAATATAAGTAATTTAATAAGTGAATCTTTTTCCTCTACCACTTTTCCAAGGAGTTCAGTATTTGAATGATAATTTAACGTAATTTTTAGTATTCCGTAAACTTAATTCTGCATTATTGCCAACGTTAAGTATAACAATCGTAGTTCGCCTAAAGGCGATTATGATTTGTTATATAG